>DATMDI010000528.1:0-3576 GCA_035557875.1 Vicinamibacterales bacterium | reverse complement strand
GGGCGCCGGGGGCGTGATTCGCGGCTGGGACCAGGGTCTCGTCGGCATGCGGGTTGGCGGGCTGCGGCGGCTGACGATTCCTCCGGAGCTTGCCTACGGCTCCGGCGGCAAAGATAGCATTCCGCCCAACGCTTCACTGGTCTTCGACGTCGAACTGGTGAACGTGCAATAGGCCGCGCTACGCGGTGGCGTCGCCGACGGCGCGCAGCTCGGCGCCAAGGCGGGACAGCACGTGCTCGGCCGCGGCGCGTTCGCCCCCGCGGACCGACTCCAGCATGCGGCGCACCGCGTCCTCGAACGTGCCGGCGCGCCGCCGGTTCAACCCCTGTCCGGAGCGCGTCAGCGTCAGGCCGGCGCGGCGGGCGTCGCGGGAGTCCACGGTGCGCTCGATGTACCCCGCCTGCTCGAGGCGGCGCAGAATGCCCGAGAGCGTGCCCCGGTGCAGGTGGAGCACTTCGGCCAGTTCGCTGGCGAGGATGCCCGGGTTCTGGCCGATCAGCAGCAGCGTGAGCCGCTGCGGGATGGTGAGGCCGATCCGTGCTTCCATCCGCTTCGACACCCGCTCGAGCTCGTGGTCGATCGCCCAGATGAGGCGCATGAACCGCAGCACGTCATCGAGCGGGATCTCCCGCGCCAGCACGGCGGCAGCCGCCGTCGATCGCGCCGGCTCGGTACTGGCCATCTCAGACGTGTGAGTCGGGCGTGTGCGCGGTCTTCCCGGCTTCCTCTTCCCGCCCACGCCGGTCGATTCGATACAGCACGATGAAGATGACGACCATGGAGATGGTGCTGAGCGCCGCGAACGTTTCGAACATGTGCCTCGGAGTTCCTTTCGCGATATAGTTGCAATTACAACTATATCCGTCCGGCCGGACGCCGTCAACATGACGCGGCTGCACACCGCGTCGCGGCCCTCCGGCCAGGTGCAGGGGGTCCCATGGCACGCACCCAACCGCAGCTGTCCGACACCAACCGCGAACTTCACGACACGCTCCAGCGCAACGAACGCGGCATCGCCGTCTCGTATGGGGTGGTCGGCGCGATCCTCGTCTGTGGCGGCCTGGGCTACGCGCTCGATCGCTGGCTCGACTCGTCGCCGTGGGCCCTGCTCGTGGGCTTGCTGCTCGGGCTCGGGATCGGGTTCGCGAACCTGGCGTTAGGGCTGCGCCGCGACTAGCGCCCACTCCCCACCCCCGCGTGACCCCGGTCGAGTGGCAGAATGATGACGTGAGACGCTCGGGCGTCGCCGATCTGCCGCTGCACGGCGGCCGCGTGCCGGCCTGGCTCGCCACCCGCATGGAGACGCTCGGCACGGCCATCGCCGAGAGCGTGCTCGTGCACTACGGGCGCCCGGCGCTCCTCTCGCGGCTCAGCGATCCCTTCTGGTTCCAGGCCCTCGGCACCGTGATGGGCATGGACTGGCACTCCTCCGGCATCACCACGTCGGTGATGGGGGCGCTGAAGCGCGGTCTGAACCCCCGCGCACACGAGCTCGGCATCTACGTCTGCGGCGGGCGCGGCCGTCACTCGCGAAACACCCCGCGCGAGCTGCTCGACGTCGCCAGCCGGATCGGCGCCGACGGCGACGCGCTCGTCCGCACCAGCCGCCTGACCGCCCGCATCGACAACAACGCCGTCGACGACGGCTTCCAGATCTATCTGCATGCCTTCGTGGTGACGCCCGACGGCGACTGGGCGGTGGTGCAGCAGGGCATGAACGACGCCAGCGGCCTGGCCCGCCGCTACCACTGGCACTCGGCCACGGTCCGCGACTTCGTCGCCGATCCCCACACCGCGATCGTCGGCGAATCGGCCGGAACGATCCGCAACCTCGTTGACGGCCGCGCCAGGCCGGCGCAGGAAGCGCTGCTGACGATCGCGCGCACCGATCCGTCCGCCACGCTGGCCGACGTGAGGCGCCTCGAGCTGCCGGCGCGCCACGACGTGCGCCGCGCGGACGTCCACGAGCGTCGGCTCGGAGCGGTGCTCGCGCTCGCCCACCAGCGCGAGCTGCGGGATTTTGCCTCGTTCCTGCTGCTCGAGCAGCTCGGCCCGCGCACGCTGCAGTCGCTCGCGCTGGTCGCCGAGGTCGTGCACGGCGCGCCGGCGCGCTTCGACGACCCGGCGCGCTTCTCGTTCGCGCACGGTGGCAAGGACGGGCACCCGTTCCCGGTGCCGCTGACGGTCTACGACGAATCGATCGGGGTGCTGCGTCGCGCGCTCGACGCGGCGCGGCTCGGGCACACGGACCGGCTCGACGGCTTCCGCCGGCTCGATGCGTTCACCCGCGCCATCGAACGCCGGGCCAGCCCTTCGGCCGACGTCGAAGCAGCCATCGCGCACGAGCGCGCCATCTCGCGATCGATCGGCGGCCGGACCGTCCTGGACGACGTCCGGCAATCGCCTCCGCGCCCCCGCAAGGGTCAGCTGGGCCTCTTTTGACCTCGACGCCGCCGTGCGGCGTGACAAGGGCCCGCGGTCCACGGTAATGTCGCCGACACCTTTCACTGGAGACGACGGATGATGACTCGACTTCTGCGCGGCGCCGCCGCGTGCGCGCTCGCACTTCTTTCCGTGTTCGCGGCCAGCGCAGGCGCGCAGGCACCGCCTGCCGCACCAGTGGCCGACGCCACTGTCGTGGCCTCGCCCACCTACACGTCGATTCCGATGGAAATCATGGTCGACCGCCCGGCAGCCGACGTCTGGAAGCGCATCGGCAAGTACTGCGACATCGGCGAGTGGTTCCGCATCCCCTGCACGATCACGCAGGGCAAGGACGGCGAGTTCGGAGCGGTGCGATCGGTGGCCAACGAGGTGCTCGTCGCCAAGACGGAGCTGTCGTACACCTACACGCAGCCGGTGCGCGCCGGACGCCCGTACGACCTCTATCACGGCACGCTCGAAGCGCGGCCGGTCACGGCGACGACGTCGAAGCTGATCTACACGCTGGTCTACGACAACTCGATGCTGGCCGACGACGCCGCGAGAGCAGCTGACCGGGCACGGCGGACCGCAACCTTCACGACCGCGCTGCAGAACATGAAGATCCTGGCCGAGGGCGGCACGCTGCCGCCGGCGCCACCACGCGGCGGTGGAGCGGGCCGCGGGAACTAGTGGCTGCGGGTCTTTCGACCCGCCGAACCCGTGGGTGCCGGGTCTTCAGCCCCGCCCTCCCTTCGTCTCGTGGGGCCGGGTCTTTAGACCCGGCCGCTCTTAGCGCAAGGCATCGATCGCGGCGCCCGCTGCGACGCCAGCCAGCGTCGGCAGCAGCGACACGTCCACATGGCGCGTGCGATGTCGTCTGAACCGCCACTCGACGCGACGATCAGCGCCGAACCGCCGACGCCGCCGATCGCCGCGCCAATCAACACGCCGTTCAGAATCAAATCGCGCTTCGGCTGGCGGCCTGCCGCTCCGTCCGTCTGACCGGTCGTGCCTGGCACGGCGCCGCGCACGAAGCGATGGAGATTGGTGGGCGCGAAGATGGGCGTCTGTGGTCTGGCCGCCGGCAGCGATTCAGGCTGCTCGGCCACCCGCCGCGTCTAACCGGCGACTACAGGAGCGCTGCCATGACCT
>DATMDI010000527.1:0-11193 GCA_035557875.1 Vicinamibacterales bacterium | reverse complement strand
GAACCCGCGCCGCCGAGACACAAGCCGCCGGTCCGGCCGCACCCACCTACAACGAGCACGTCGCGCCAATCCTGTTCGCGCGCTGCGCCACCTGCCACCGGCCCCTCGACACAGAGTCAGGTAGGTCGGGTGGGTCGGGTAGGTCAGGTAGGTCGGGTGGGGAACGCTCTCGTAGCCGCGGGTCTTCAGACCCGGGCAACCCCGACGATCCGATTTGCGTCGCCGGGGCGCCCTTCAGCGTCCTCGACTACGCCTCGGTCGCGCGGCGGGCGAACGCGATCGCGAGCGCGGTCCAGCAGCGGCGCATGCCGCCCTGGCTGCCCGAACCCGGCCACGGCGACTTCGTCAACGAGCGCCGCCTGCGCGACGACGAGATCGCCACAATTGCGGCATGGGCCTCACACGGCGCTCCGCAAGGTGACGCGGCGCACCCGCCTGCGCCGCCGGTGTTTGCCAGCGGCTGGCAGCTCGGCACACCCGACCTCGTCGTCACCAGCGAGCAGGCCTACACGCTGCGCCCGGGGCGCGACGAAACGTTCCGAACCTTCGTCCTGCCGGTGCCGAACGGCGCCACCCGCTATGTCCGCGGCATCGAGTTCCGCGCCGGCAACGATCAGGCGCTGCATCACGCCAACGTCAGCCTCGACGTTCGCCGCGCCGGACGCAGGCTCGATCGCGCCGATCGCGAACCGGGATTCGCGGCGATGCCCGAGGACCAGGTGGTGGACGTCTACGGCTGGTCGCCGGGCAAGGTGCCGGTGATGGAGCCGGCCGACACCGCGTGGGCGCTCGAGGAGGGCAGCGACCTGGTGGTGCAGCTGCACATGGTGCCCGGCGCCACGGCGCAGACCGTGCAGCCGCAGGTCGGTCTCTACTTCTCGGCGACGCCGCCCACCCGCGTGCCGATCGTGGTGAAGCTCGAATCCAAGGCGATCGACATTCCGGCCGGCGAGGCCGCCCACGTCATCGAGGATCGCTACGTGCTGCCGGTGGACGTCGAAGCGGTCAGCGTCTACCCGCACGCGCACTACCTCGCCACCCGGATGGAAGGTACCGCCACCTTGCCCGACGGCAGGCTGGTACCGCTGCTGTCGATTCCGCGCTGGAACATCCGCTGGCAGGATCAGTACCGCTATCGCGCTCCGGTGCCGCTGCCGCGCGGCACGACGCTGCGGATGCGCTTCGTCTACGACAACTCCGCGGCCAATCCCAACAACCGCTTCCGGCCGCCGCGCCGCGTGCTGTGGGGACCGCTGTCGACCGACGAGATGGGCGCCTTGTGGCTGGAAGTGGTGCCGAAGCGCGCCGGAGACGCTGCCATCCTGGCGCGCGACTACACGACGCGCGCGCTGGCGGCCGAGACTGCGTCGGCCGAGCTCGCGCTGCGCAGCCGGCCGGAGGATGCCACGGTGATGAACCGCGTCGCCCGCGCCTACATGCAGAGCGGACGCATGGACGAGGCGGTGGCGCTCCTGAAGCGCGCGACTGCCGTGTCGCCGCGAGACGCTGAGGCGCACAGCAATCTCGGCACCGCGCTCCAGTCGAAGGGGCTGCTCCTCGACGGCCTGCGCGAGCTGCAGGAAGCGGCACGCCTGCAACCGTCGAGCGATGCTGTGCGCTTCAACCTCGGGAACGGGCTGCTGGCCGTGGGGCGAGGCGACGAGGCCGCGCGCGAGCTGACCCGGGCCGTCGCGCTCAACCCCGAGAACGCCGACGCCCACTTCAACCTCGCGATGCTCCTCGGGCCGCGCGGCGAGGTCGACGCGGCCATCGTCCACCTCGAGCGCGTGATTGCCATCGACCCGCGGCACGCCGACGCCTTCCGCAACCTGGCGATGGCGCTCGGCCTGCGGGGCCGCCTCGACGATGCGCTCGTGCGCGCGCGCACCGCCCGGCGGCTCGCGCCCCAATCGCCCGAGATCACGCAACTGCTGGCGCAGCTCGAGACCGCGGCGGCAAGGCGCTGATCACGGTTGCTTCCGCATGCCGATGGTCACGAGGAGCCAGGCCACCGAGAGGCAGCCGAACGCGAGAAACGGCACGACGAGCGTTTCGGCAAGCTGGGCGGCGAACAGGTTAAGGGACACCGGCGCCGGCCGCGACGAAATGTAAACGAGAATATTGACGAGTCCCAGCATAGTGTTCGACAGGGCGGCGAACACGGCCGCCAGCGACAGCGGGCGCATCAGCGCCAGCGTGCGATCGTTGGGGCGAAACGCGTACATGGCCGCCATGACCATCGGCGACGCGCTGACGATCGCGCCGAGGATAGCCACGGGGCCCAGATTGGTCAGAACTCTCACGAATACCTCCCGGCGCTCACACCGGCGCGCCAAGTGTAGAAACGCGTGAACACGTCGCGCGTGACTGGCTGTCACGGACAGCGCTCTGGTACGTTCTAACGGTATGGACCGCGAGTCGGAGCTGGCCCTGGTCGATCGCCTGCGCGCCGGCGACACGGCCGCGTTCGACGCCGTCCATGCCGCGTTCAACGCCCGCCTCTACGGCTTTCTCGCCCGCCTGGCGCGCAGCCGCGACGTGGCCGAGGACCTGCTCGAGGACACCTGGATGCGGTTCGTGACCCACGCCGACCAGCTCCGGCCCGACACCCGGCTCGGTCCCTGGCTCTTCACCGTGGCCCGGAACGTCCACGTGACGTGGTGCCGGGCACGCGCCGTGGAATCGCGCGCCACGGCCACCCTGGATCTCTGGCCCATCACCGTGCCCTTCGACTCGCCGTTCGAGCGGACGGCCGGCAACGAGCTCGAACGCCGCATCGAGGCCGCGCTAGGGGCCCTGCCCGTGGAGGCGCGGGAAGTCCTGCTGCTGGTCGGCATGGAGGGGCTGACGCCATCCGAGGCGGCGGCGGTATGCGGCGTGACGCCCGAGGCGATGCGTCAGCGCCTCAAGCGCGCGCGCGCGGAGCTGTCGCGGCGGCTGGACGATCCCGAGCCGAAGGTGGTGACGCGCTTCCGGGAGGCGGAATCATGATCGCGAACGAGAAGCCGGACGACCTGCTGCGCGCGCTGGCGTCGCTGCCGTCGCCGGCACCGGCCGCGGCGCGCGACGCGCGTATCCGCGCCCGCTGCCACGCGGCGCTGACCCGTCGCAAGCCGCGCTCGTGGCAGGCGCGGAGGCCATCGTGGCGGCGCTTCCGGCCGTCGTGGCCGCGGGTCTTCACACCCGCCCCAGACGCTCTCGTCGATGCCTTGGCGGCCGTGACGGTCGTCTACGGGATCGTGGTGGCCGCCGAGGGGCTGCGGCTGGCCGGGCTTTTCTAGACGGACGCAATGCGGGGCAGGCCCGTAGACCTGCCCCGACGACCGATGCGCGTCGACGATGACGCTATTCGGACGGGGATGAAATGGTGAGCAGGAATCCGCTGGGCTCCTGGACGTCGAACGCGCGGCTGCCCCACTCGGTGTCGTGCGGTTCCGATTTCAGCGTGATGCCGGCGGCTTTGGCCCTTGACGCGACCTCGTCGATGTCGTCCTTGGCCTCGATGTAAATCCGCATCCCGACGCCCTTCTTCCGGTCGCGCCCCTTCTTGCCGTCGTCCTGGCTCAGGCCGAGTTGGGCGTTTCCAGCTTTCAGCATCGCGCCGACGAGCGTTCCGCCCTCTTCCCACTTGTCTTCGACTTCGAAGCCGAGCCTCGAAAAGAAACTCAAGCTCTCGTCGAGCTTGTTCACCGTCAGGCTGGGCATCACGCCAGTGGCGTGCAACGTTGCGCGCTGTGCAATGGCCATATGAAATCTCCAGTGCTGTTGTTCAGGTGATCCGATCACTGGGGGCGTGATCGCAGGATAGCGAGCCCGCGCTGGCATGTCATGCTCAACGGCGTACAAAAGTAAGGCGGGGCTTGAAGCCCCGCCTTACACCCACTCGCCTCACCCGCCCTACCCGCCTGGACGGCGCGTAGCGCCGGGCGCTACGTCCACTTCATCTTCGAGAGCGGCAACTCACGCGCGCGCTTGCCGGTGGCGGCGTAGAGGGCGTTCCCGAGCGCCGCAATCACGGGAGGCAGGCCGGGCTCGCCCACGCCCGTCGGCAGCGCGCTGCTCTCGACGAAATGGACGTTGACCTGGAACGGCGCGTCGTTGATGCGCGCCACCTGGAAGTTGTTGAAGTTGCTCTGCTGGATCCGGCCGGCGCTCGCCGTGATCTCGCCGGTGCGCGCGAGGCCCACGCCCATCACCGCCGCGCCTTCCATCTGCGAGCGCACGCGGTCCGGGTTCACCACCACGCCGCAGTCCACCACCTGGTCGATGCGCGGCACACGGAAGCCGCCGCGCCCGTCCATCTCGACGTGCACCACCGAAGCGCAGTAGGTGTTGAAGCTGCGGTGCGCGGCAATGCCGTAGCCCTTGCCGTTGCCCGACTTCAGCTTCGCCCAGCCGCTCTTCTCCCCCGCCACTTCGAGCACCCGGCGCAGCCGCCGCGTGTCGATCGGGTACTTGTCGATCGGCGCGCCGTAGTTCGAGTACTCCACGCCCTGCGCCTTGAGATCCAGGTTCCTGCCCGGCCCGAGCATGTCGAGGAGGAACTCCAGCGGGTCGCGCCCCGCCGCGTGCGCCATCTCGTCCATGAAGCTGCCGAGCGCGAAGAAGTGGAAATTGTTCGTGACCGCGCGGAACCAGCCGATGCGCACGTTCGCCTTGGCCGGCCCGTTCTCGGCCCGGATGTTCGCCACGTCGTACGGCGCGTCGGTGAGCGCGAGATCCAGCTCGAACGGCAGCGGGTAGTCCACGTCGCCCGCGAACGTCGACGCGATCGGCTGGAACGCCGACCGGTGCAGCATCGCCGTGGGCCTCCCCTTCGCGTCGACCACTGCCTTGTGGTACACGGCCGCTGCCGCGTGATAGAAGTCGAACTTGATGTCGTCTTCGCGGTTCCAGACGACCTTCACGGGCTTCCCGACCGCCTTCGAGAGCAGCGCCGCCTCCGCCGCGAAGTCGGGCTTGCTCTTGCGCCCGAAGCCGCCGCCGAGGAGCGTCACATGGCACGTGACGTTCTCTTTCTTGATGCCCAGCGCCGCGGCCACCGTGTCCTGCGCCGCCTGCGGGTTCTGGGTCGAGGTCCACACCTCGACCTTGCCGTCCTTGTACTCGGCCACCGCGGCCGGCGGCTCCATCGCCGCATGGGCCAGCATCGGCGTCGAGTAGGTCGCCTCGATCACCTTGCCGCCCTTGGCGAACTCGGCGTCCACGTTGCCGAGGTTGCGCACCACCTTCTGCGGCTGCCCGACCGTGGCGATCAGCTGTTTCTGGAACGCGGCGGACTCGAACGTCGCGTTCGGCCCGTCGTTCCACTCGATCTTGAGCGCCTTCCGCCCCTTGAACGCCGCCCACGTGTTGTCGGCGATCACCGCCACGCCGCCGAGCGGCTGGAAATTCACCGGCCCCTTCGGCGGATCCAGCCTGACGACCTGCCGCACGCCCTTCACCGCCAGCGCGCCGCTGTCGTCCAGGCTCTTCACCGTGCCGCGCACGACCGGCGGGTGCTCGATCGACGCGTACACCATGCCTTCGCGGAAGGTGTCGAGGCCGAACGGCGCCTTGCCCGTGGTGATGTCCTTCAGGTCGTAGATGCCGCGCTCCTGGCCGACGAACTTCCACTCGCTGCGCGGCTTGAACACCAGGTCCGCGTCCTTCGGCACCGGCAGCTTGGCCGCGTCGGCCACGACGGTGGCAAACGGCAGACGGCGGTTGCTCCTGGCGTGAATCAGGACGCTGTTCTGGATGGTGATCTCCGACGCGGGCACGTTCCAGCGCGCCGCGGCGGCGCTCACGAGCATCGAGCGCGCGGCCGCGCCGGCGCGCCGGAACGCGTCGTAGAAGTCGCGGATCGAACGCGAACCGTCCGTGTTCTGGTCGCCGTACTTGGTGTCGCCGAGCCCTTGCTCGATGCGCACGGTGCTCCAGTCGGCGTCGAGCTCGTCGGCCGCGACGAGCGGCAGCGTGGTGCGGATGCCGGTGCCCATCTCGGAGCGGTGCGTGATGATGTAGATCGTGCCGTCGGTCTCGATGCCGAGATAGACGCTCGGGTTGAGCGCCGCGCCCTGCGCGCGGGTGCGCACGCCTGGATCCTGCGCGAACGCCGACTTCGGCAGCAGCTGCGCCGCCAGCACGAAGGCGCCGGTGGAGAACGTCGTGCCGAGGAAGTGGCGGCGGCTGACGTTTTCGATGAGGCTCATGCCCGCGCTCCCTTCCGCAGGTTCGCCGCGGTCTTGATGGCGGCGCGGATGCGCTGGTAGGTGCCGCAGCGGCAGATGTTGCCGGCCATGGCACGATCGATCTCGGGGTCGCTCGGCTCCGGGGTGCGCGCCAGCAGATCGGCGGCCTGCATGATCTGGCCGCTCTGGCAGTAGCCGCACTGCGGCACGTTGTGCTCGGCCCAGGCGCGCTGCAACGGGTGCGACCCGTCGGCGCTCAGCCCCTCGATGGTCGTGACGCTCTTGTTCTGCGCCGTGCGCATCGGCGTCTGGCAGGAGCGCACCGCGCGCCCGTCCACGTGCACCGTGCACGCGCCGCACAGGCCGGCGCCGCAGCCGAAGCGGGTGCCGGTGAGCCGCAGTTCGTCACGCAGATACCACAGCAGCGGCATGTCGTCGTCGCCGTCAAACGACCGCGCCGTTCCGTTTACTCTCAAGCTGACCATCGATATGTCCTCAGTAGGCCCGCAGCGCAGTTTTAGTCGCGTCCGCGAAGAATCGGGACCCGCCGGCCCCAGTCATCGAACTGGCATTGTACCGCCTGGCTATTCGACGCGGTAGAACCGGATGACCACTTCCGAGGGATACCGCTCGCCGACACCGACGAAAATCGCGCGGGTAATCCACTGCAGTTCGGGCGCCGAGGTCTCGAACTTCGGCTGCGTGCGGAAATAGACGAGCGCCGGGTCCACCGCCTCGCCGGCCAGCAGCTTCTTCATCACGTCGGGCGGCGCGTGGCGCATGCCGGGGTTCTGGACGTAGATCAGCTGCCCCTTGTCGGTTTCAATCGTGTACCGGGTGTCGAGCTCGGTGAAACCGTCGGCGCGGACGATCTGCCAGTCGGCTCCGCCCGGCCGCACCTTGCCCTTGAAGCCGGGCCCCTCGACGGTGCCGCCGGTGATGTCGATGACGCGCCGGCGGCCGGTGGCGACCTGCCCGAACTCGGTCGGCGTGGCGACCGTGGCGCGCAACTCGAACGCAAAGGCGAGTTTCGGGGCCGCCGGTGCCGGACCCTTGGGCGCCTGCGACGCGCGCAGCACCAGCACGTCGCCGTTCACGCAGCAGAGCGACGCCGCGAACGCGATCACGAGGATTCGACCCGGTGTCAGATAATGCATCACTTCTCCAACAGACGTGGGGGCCGGCTTTAGCCGGCCCGCATGGGCCGCCTGAAGGCGGCCCCTACATCTCACTCGTAGTACTCCGGCGACTTCTTCAGCTTCTCGTACGCCCCGAACTCGTGCTGAATCCAGATCGCGGTCTTCGTCCGCTGTAGATATTCCTCGATTCTCGCCCGAGACGCGACCGCCTGCTTCACGTCGAACTCGTTGTCGGGCGGCGCGCGCTGGAACTCGCGCTCGGGCCGGTAGTGGTACAGGTCGCCGGCAATCATCACGCGGCCGGTGGCGGCAAGACGGAGCACCAGCACCTGGTGGCCAGGCGTATGCCCCGGTGCCGCCTTGACGATCACCGCGCCGTCACCGAACACGTCGTGCTCGTCCTTCTCGATTGCGGTCCACTTGCTGCGTTCGAGCGCGGTATAGAACCGCGGCTCGACGCGTTCGTTGCCCGGCTTCCACATGAACTCGCGCTCGGCCCGCGGCGTGAGCCACGTGGAGGCGGCGAACTGGTTCAGATTGGCGGTGTGGTCCTTGTGCGCGTGCGACACGGCGACATAGGTGATGTCGGCGGGCCGGTAGCCGATCCCGGCGAGCTGCCCGCGCAGCGTGCGCCGCACCAGCGCCGCCGCGGTGGGGTTCACGTCGTAACGGGCGCCGGCGGTGCCTGCCTGTTCCACGGTGTCGTCGGGGATGACGCCGACGTCCCACATCAGCGCGCCCTTGGGATGCGCCACGAGATAACACGGCACCGGCATGCGCGTCTCACCGGTTTCAGCGGGCGTCACGTGGTAGCGAGCCACGCCTTCGGCCGTCATCGTGAGCATGCCGCAGTCGAGCACGTACAGCCGGGTCGTCGCCGGAGGCGACGCTTTGGACGGCGGCGCCTGCGCGCCGGGCATGGCACCCGTCCCGACGCCGAGACCGATGCCGAAGACGAGGACGACGAGCGTGCGCGAACGCATGGCTCCTCCGTGTGAGGAGCAACCTTAGAAGGGGTCGGGGGCCCGGCGCAAGCCCGGGTCTGCAGACCCGGGCCACGTCCGGATCGCCTTCCAGGACTACTGGGCGGGTTCGTTCCAGCGCAGGGCGACCGGCCCGGAGCCTCCGCCAGGCCAGGCGAGCTCGACGCGCCGGTCCAGGCCCGGCTCTTCGGGCTTGGCCGGCCAGGTGACGTGATGGTCGATCCGTGGCGGAGCGTCGAACGCCGGAGTCCGGGAAGCGGCGGCGCGGCGCGCAGCCGCGGTGCGCGGCTCCGGCGGTGCGGGCGGGCGCTTCGGCAGGCTCTTCATCGCGGCCACCAGCGCCGCGATCGTCTGCTCGGCCGCCTGGCGGGCCGACACCGAGACACGCGCGGTGTTCGGGGTGCGGGGCCCGGTCGGAACGGCGCCGGAGTCGCCCGCGGGGGCGATTCTCGGCGCGACCATCGGCTTGGCTGGCGCGATCACGGGGCGGCGCAGCGGCGCGGCGCTGAGCGCCCCGGGCTTCGCCGCTCCAGTCTTCGCCCCGGCGGCCGGTTGCTGGGCCACGGCCTGGGCCGGCAAGAGCACGGCGGTCAGGGCGGCCATCGCCCACGCCCGCGCGGTTGCGCGTGTCACTTGCGGGTGACCGGCGCCGCGGTCACCGCCGGCGGCACCGGCTCCGAGAACATCACGCGGCCGCTCACGAGCTCGTAGTAGGCGCCGACGACGTCGATCTTGCCCTCGGCCACCAGTTTGCGCAGCAGCGGGCTCTTGGCCATCGCGTCGTTGATCACTTCTTCCACGTTGGCGAGCACCAGCGCCTTGATGCCGTCGCGGTCCTGATGATCCTCGGCGGTCGGCACCTGCCGCCGCGCCGCCTGGATGGCGCGCAGCAGGTAATCGAGGTTGGCGCTTGCGGACGGCCCCTTGGCTTCGGCGGCGGCCTTCACGGCCCCGCACGACTCGTGCCCCATCACCACGAGTAGCGGCATCCGCAGCTCGGTGGCGCCGTATTCCACGGTGGCGAGGATCGACCGGTCGATCACCGCGCCGGCGGTGCGGATGACGAAGAGATCGCCGAGTCCCACGTTGAAAATGTGCTCGGGCGGCACTCGCGAGTCGGCGCACGACAGCACCATCGCCACCGGGTGCTGGCCGTCGGCGATTTCCTGACGCCGGTGCACGCTCATCGACACCGGTTTCGACGCGTTGCGGGCAAAGCGGTCGTTGCCGGCCTTGAGCAGACCGAGCGCCTGGCGGGCGGTCAGCGGCGCCAGCACGGGGTCCGGACCCGCGGCGGTCAGCACCGCCGACAGCAGCACGACGAGGACGGCGGCAGAGCGAATCCGGGCAGTCATGGGCACTCCAGGCACAACGGGGCTTGGGAGAAGGAATCGGCCCCGATAGAGCGCGCTTGAGGGCCAGGTGAGCCAGGTAGGTCAGGTGGGCCAGGTAGGGAGCCGGGTGGGTCAGCGACCTACATATCCGGGCCTGGCCTTCACGGTGGCGCGGCGGTTTTTCACTCGAACTTCGAGCTTGTGCCAGCCGCCCGGCTGGACGCCTTTCGGCGAGTAGCTGAGAAGGTAACGGTGGCGGAATTCCTCGAGGATCGCCACAAAGCGGCTCGCGAGCTGTTGCAGCGAGTCCACCTCGAAGGCCGATCCGCCGGTCTGATCGGCCAGGTCGCGAAGGAACGTCGCCGATCCCGCGTCTTTCGGCGACAGCGCATACACGACCGCGTCGCTGCGCCTCGCTGTCTCGATCACCTGCGCCGGCGACAGCCAGCTCGCCGTATCGACGCCGTCGCTGAAGACGAGCACGAGATTCCGCGACGGGTCGTTCAGGCCTGCGAGCAGGCCGGAGTAGATTCCGTCGAAAAGAGACGTCTCCCCTTCCGGACGTGCGCGCTCGAGCGCGGCGATCACGGAACCGCTGTCGCGCGTGAGGGCCTGCGGCAGCGCAACCCGGTGACTGAACGTCACGAGCGCGGCCTGGTCGCGCGGCGCAAGCGCGCGGAGCACGGTACGGGCGGCCTCCTGCAATTGCGCCAGCCGATCGCCGGTAACGCTGTTGCTGTGATCGAGCGCGAGGATCACGTTGACGGGCAACGTCTCGAAACTGGCGAGATCGACCGTCTGCGGGACGCCGTTGTCGAGCACCACGAAATCGCCTGGACGCAGGCCGCGCACCGGCTTGCCGCCCTCGCTGACGAGTGCGTCGACGCGTACGGCTTCGAGCCGGCTCGAGAAGGTCGGCTGCTGCGCCGACAGGACGCTGGCGCCGAACGCCGCGGCGCACGCCGCCGCACACGCCGTCGCACACGACCGCCACGTCACCGCGGCATCTCTTCGCGCAGCTCCTCGGCGATTTCCTGGTGCGACGGGGCAAAGAACCGGCCCACGGTGGTGTTGTAAATCCACCACGGATCCTTGGGCTCGAGCGCGGGCAGCTCTGCGACCCGCGCGAGCAGCGCCGCGGCCTCTCCGCTCTCGCCGCGACTGTAGGCCAGTTGACTCAGGGCGAGCAGCGGCGACTGAGCGCCCGGCCGCAGGGCGGCGGCCCGCTCGAACGCCGCACGAGCCGCCAGTTCCTGTCCGAGCGCTGCCGCGGAACGGCCCACGAACAGCTCACCGTAGTACTGCAGGTCCTGGTTCTTGATGACCGACAGCGCGCGCCTGAGCTCGGGCAGCGCGTCCTCGTGGTGCTCCTGCTCGGCGAGCACGCGCCCCAGGTGGAGGCGCGCCTCGGCGAACTCGGGACTGAGCTTCACCGCACGCCGCAACAGATCCGCCGCAGTGTTGAACTCGCCCCCGACCGTGCGCACACGGGCCGACCGCCGAACCTCCTCGGATTTCCGGAGCGGTTCCTGGATGGCCGGCGACGCCAGCGTCTCGTGGAGGA
>DATMDI010000526.1:0-9687 GCA_035557875.1 Vicinamibacterales bacterium | reverse complement strand
GACGGCTTCAGGCCGGCCGCGATTTCCACGACCTGGTTGTCGCAGAAGTAAAGGCCGGTGACCGCCCACGAGGATTTCGGCCTCGACGGCTTCTCCTCCATGCTCAGCACGTCACCGCGATCGTTGAACTCGACGACCCCGTACCGTTCCGGGTCCTTGACCAGATAGCCGAACACCGTGGCGCCCACGGTGCGCTCTCCCGCATCTCGAAGCGAGTCGGAGAAATGCGCGCCGTAGAAAATGTTGTCCCCTAGAGCAAGCGCGACACGATCGGTTCCGATGAAATCGCGTCCGATGATGAATGCTTGTGCCAGGCCTTCGGGTTTCGGCTGGACGGCGTAATCGATCGTCAGTCCGAGCTCGGAGCCGTCACCAAGGAGTCTTCGGAAACCGTCTTGCTCGTGCGGCGTGGTGATGATCAGGATTTCGCGGATACCCGCCAGCATCAAGGCCGACAGCGGGTAGTAGATCATCGGCTTGTTGAAGATGGGAAGCAGTTGTTTACTGATGCCGCGCGTGAGCGGATGCAGCCGTGTGCCTGCCCCTCCCGCAAGCACTATTCCCTTGAGCATCTAGCCGCCTCCTGTCGTGAACGTTGAATTACAGCCTTCTGAAGACTATAGAATGACCCGGGCTGTGACCATTCCCCCGCTGGCGCCGGCGTCCACCGTCGCCCTGATCCGTCCGGCGGCCGGGGGGTTGGAAGTGTTCATGGTCAAGCGGCACACGGCGGTAGCCGTGCTGGCCAGTGCCTACGTGTTTCCGGGCGGCCAGCTCGCACTGGCCGACAGCGCCGGCGACATCGCGGCGCTGTGCGACGGCCTGAGCGGCGTCCGCGACCGCATGGCCGGCGTGCTCGACGACGAGGCGCGGGCGTTCCACGTAGCGGCGGTCCGTGAGCTCTACGAGGAGGCCGGCATCCTCCTCGCCCGCAACCGCGACGGCAAATCGGTTGGCGAACGGTCCGGGGATATCGACGCCGTCGACAAGGGGCGCGAGGCGCTTGCGGCCGGGCGCCCGTTTGCCACGCTGGTGGCCGCGGAGCGGTGGCGCCTGGCCCTCGACTGGCTCACCCTGTTCGCGCATTGGGTGACACCGGACATCGAGCCGCGCCGGTTCGACGCCTACTTCTTCCTTGCGGTGGAACCCGAGGCGCAGGACGCGTCGCACTGCGGCCGCGAAACCAGCGCGGGGGTCTGGATGCGGCCGGCCGACGCGATCGCCCGTTGCCGGGCCGGCGAGATCGCGCTGCCCCCTCCCACCTGGACGACGCTGCGGCAGTTGGAGCCGTTCGGCTCGGTGGACGAGGCCATGGCGTGGGCGCGCTCGACGACGGTGCCGCGCATCCAGCCGGGGTTCGGCTTCCAGGGTACGACCCGCATCGTGACCCTGCCCGGCGACTCGGCCCTGGCGCCGGTGCCCGGGTTCGCCGCGAAAGAAACCCGCTTCGCCCTCGAGAACGGGCGCTGGCGTCCGATCGAGAGCCTCTAGCCTCTTGCCTCTTGCCTCTTGCCTTTTGCCTCTTGCTAAAGGCCAAAGGCGAGAGGCCAAAGGCCGGAGATATCACCCGACGTGCACGCGGGGACGACGGCTGGGATCGGCTTCGACCTGGCGCAGCACCTCGCGCGTGACCGGCGCGGTATCGCCCTCGCCGAACGCCAGGAACTTCAGCAGGTAGGTAATCGGGTTGCCCTCGGTCCACCCGAAGTAGACGTGCGGGATCACGCCGGTCTCATCGCGGATGTAGAGCAGCAGCGCCGCGATCGCGTTGGGAATCGCCGGGCTCTTCGAGCGCAGAATCAGGTGGCCGCCCACCTCGACGCCCTGCACCCGCAGCACGTCGCTGAACTCGGACGCATCGCCTGGCTGAATTTCCAGGAAGAGCACCGGCTCGTCGGGCGGCACGTGGTGCGAATCGCTGGCCTCGCGCATCTTGTCCTCGTACTCCGAGGGCAGGCCCGACCCCGGCCGGTTGGCGATGATCCGAATCGCACGCCCGCGCCGGGTGACGCCGTTGATGAACGCCCGCGCCGGTCCGTCGAGCTCGAAGCCGTGGACCCGCAGCTCGGTGGACCGCAGCGTCCGCGACACGAGCGAGGTGAACACGATCGTGAGGATGAAGATCGACGCGATCTTGATCCCTTCGGGCCGCTCGATCATGTTGGTGATCGTGGTGTAGACGAAGATCGCGGCAATCGCCAGGAACGGGATCCAGCCGTGCCGCGAGCGCCAGGTGACCACCGCAATCGCCAGCGCGCCCGAGGTCATGAGCACCAGCACACCGGTGGCATACGCGCCGCCCTGGGCCTCGACGCTGGCCTCGAACACGATCGAGATCGCGATCGCGATCCCGGTGATGATGACGACCAGCGGACGGTTGGCCCGTGCCCACTCCGGGGCCATGCCGAAGCGCGGCAGATAGCGCGGCACCAGCGTGAGCAGGCCGGCCACCGCCGATGATCCGGCAAACCACAGAATGAGGATGGTCGAGACGTCGTACACGGTACCGAACGTGGTGCCGAGCAGCTCGTGGGCAAGGTAGGAGAGCGCGCGGCCGTCGGCCGCCTGGCCAGGCTCGAAGGCCGCGGCGGGAATCAGCATCACCGTCACGAAGCTGCTGGCCGTCAGCATCGCGCTCATGATCAGGGCCGCGGCGAGCAGCAGCTTTTTCGTGTTGCGAATGCGGCCGGCAGGCGCGCGATCGGTATCGGTGGCGTCGCCGCGCACCAGCGGCATCACAGCCACGCCGGTCTCGAACCCCGACAGCCCGAGCGCCAGCTTGGGAAAGAGAATCAGGGCCATCGCAATCATCATCAGCGGGTGGCCGTGCTCGGTGAAGAGCGCCGCTTTCCAGTTGTCGATCACCGCCGGCCGCTGCCAGATCTCCATCAGGCCGGCCCCGAGCACGACGATGTTCAGCGTCATGTACACGGCGACGATGCCAACGGCCAGCGTGATCGCTTCCTGAAAGCCCTTGAGGAAGACGGCACCCAGGATGAGCAGCAACGCGATGGTCAGCAGCAGCGGATGGTCGAGCCACGCGGGCGCCAGCGGGTTCTGGATCAGATGCGCGGCCGCGTCGGCGGCCGACAGCGTCACCGTGATGACGAAGCCCGTACCGGCGAACCCGAGCAGGCACAACACCACGGCCTTGCCCTTCCAGCGGGGGAACAGCTTCTCGAGAATCAGGATGCTGCCTTGCCCCCACGGGCTCAGGTCGGCCACCCGGCTGTACATCGGAAAGGCGCCGAAGAGCGTCAGCGCCACCAGCACCAGCGTCGCCAGCGGCGAGAGCGCGCCGGCCGCCACGAACGCGATGCTCGGCTGGTAGGCCAGGGTCGAGAAGTAGTCCACGCCGGTCAGGCACATCACCTTCCACCACGCGGCCGTGTGCGAGGCGGGCGTGCCCGGATCGTGGTCGGACAGGTGACCTTCGTTGAACCAGCGGGCGATGCGGGCGCCGAGGTCGTCACGGGAGCTGACGGCAACGTCGGCGAAGGTCTTCGAGAACGGCGGTCGGATCAAGGTTTCGGTGTGTCGGCCGGCTGCGACTTGCTAGTATGCAACAGTCCTCAGGCCTGCGGCCGCGGGGGCCCCGGCGACTCGGCCGCCCCGGCGAGCGGTGCCAACGGCAGCGCCCGGCCGCGCTCGTAGCGCCGGATGGTGCGGAGCACCATGTCCGCCATCATGTCCAGAAAATGCGGGTCGTCGTTGGCGCTCTCGGCCCGTACCATCGGCAGGCCGATCTCGGCGCACACCCCGGCCGCTTCGCGATCGAGGTCGTACAGCACCTCGATGTGATCGCAGACGAAGCCAATCGGGCACACGACAGCCGCCTGCAGCCCTTCCGTTTTGGCCGCGCGCAGGTAGGCGGATACGTCGGGGCCCAGCCATGGATCCTCGGGGCGGCCGCTGCGGCTCTGATAGACAAGTGCCCAGTCCTCGAGGCCGGCGGCCTGGGCGACCAGCCGCGACGACTCGCGAAGCTGCGATTCGTAGCGCGAGCGCGCCGCCATCGGCACCGGGATGCTGTGCGCCGTACACACCAGCCTGGCCCCCTCCCGCAGGCCGGGATCGAGCCGTGCGAGAGCGTCGCGCACGTGCGCCGCGTTGGCGGCAATGAAGCCGGGGTGATCGAACCAGCTGCCGGCGAACGTGACGTCCACGTCGCCGCCCTGGGCACGCAACTCGGCACGCGCCGCGGCGACGTTCTCACGGTACTGCTGGCAGCTGGAATACGAATGCTGGGCGGCGGCAATGAAGCCGATCGCGCGCCGCACGCCGGCGGCGTGCATCTCGCGCAGCGTGTCGGCGAGATACGGATGCCAGTTGCGCATGCCGACGTAGACCGGTAGCGGCAGCCCGGCGTCGCGCAGCCGCGCCTGCAGCCCCTCGGCCTGACGCCGGGTGATCTCGGTGATGGGCGACACCCCGCCGAAGATTTCGTAGTGGTGCGCCACTGCCTCGACCCGCTCGGGCGACACGCGGCGGCCGCGGAGGACGTTGGCGAGGAAAGGGCGGATGTCGTCGGGGCCGTTGGGGCCGCCGAAGGAGACGATCAGGACGGCGTCGAACACGCGGCGTCCACTCTAGCAGGTCAGTCGCCAGGTGCCGTGTAGACATCTGATGCGTGATGACTGATGATAAGCGCATGCGAACGACCCTCGACCTCGATGAAGACGTCATAAACGCCGCGAAGGAGCTCGCCAGTGCTCGCGGCACGACGGCCGGCCGGGTCATTTCAGAGCTCGTTCGCAAAGCGCTGCAGGGAGGGCCGTCCGCTCGCGTCCGCAACGGCGTGCCGCTTCTTCCGCGGCGTCCAGGGTCCGCGCCACGGCCGACCATGCACCTGGTGAACAGCCTGAGAGACGACGTGTGAACCGCCGGGCCCTGCTCGATATCAACGTCCTCGTCGCGCTGTTCGACCCCGACCACGTCCACCACGAGCTTGCTCACGACTGGTTCGCCGATCACCGCGGCGATGGGTGGGCATCGTGCCCAATCACCCAGAATGGGCTCGTGCGAGTGCTCTCGAACCCCCGCTACGGCAGCCCGGTATCCGGCCTGCGCGCGGTTCGCGACGCGGTCAAGCGGTTGCTGTCGAGCAAGGACCATGAGTTCTGGCCAGACGACGTCTCAATCGCCGACGACGGGCTCTTCGACGTGTCTGGAATGGTTGGCCACCGGCAGATCACCGACGTCTACCTGCTGGGCCTGGCGAGAAAACGAAAGGGCCACCTGGTCACGCTCGATCGCTCGATTCCCGTGCGCGCGGTCGTGGGCGCCAATGCCGACTCGCTCACGGTCATCGAGGCCCGCGAAGAGAGTTAGGACTTACTTGAGTCCCTTCCTCAGCTCCGCCAGCTTCCGGCGGTATTCGGGATAGAGCGTCTCGGCGCCACCCGCGAGCGCGTCGGCTGGCAACCCCGTCCGGCGCTCGGCCTCGGCGACGAATGGGTTCTCTCCGGGCAGGTAGTTGGGCACCGAGTGCGGCGGCGCGGTGGTTTCCTCGGCCGGCTCGCACGGCGTGGCCGCGATCCAGTTGCCCTCGCCCAGGCCGGACATGCGGACGAAGTTGCGGCTCCGCACCAGCGGTTCGGTCAGGTAGATCGGGTCCTTGATGTGGATCACGTAAGTGAGCACGTCGCCGTGGCGCGTGAAGCGCTCGGTGGTGACCACCTCGTCGCTCTGCGGTACGCCGTTGCGCCGCACCCATCCCTGCTTGATGTGCGTGGTGCGCACCACCAGCGTGTTGCCTTCCCACACGCCAGTCGAGAACCCCATCCAGCTGTGCGGCGCGATCTCCGGTGGATGCCGTCTGCCGTCCACCCAGATCGTGCGCTGCTGGCCCCAGAGACCGATGTACTGCTGGAAGGCGACGATCCGCTCGGTGTTGCCGTCCTGCTGCGCGCTGATGCGCAGGCGGGTCGGCCCGCTGAGGATGTAGGGCAGGACGTGCACCTGGCACTGGTGCTCCAGCACCGAGACACGCGACGCGTCCCAACTGAGCGCCCATTGCCGCGCGCCGTCGGTGAGGGGCAGCCCGGCGAAGTCCGCAGGACCGATCCCGGGCACGCGATCCGGCTGGTCCTCGTGAAAGAGCGGCGCCCACTCGCCGGTAATGTCCGACTGCGCGGCGGCCGGGGCCGCGGCACTGACGATGAGCAGAGCCAGCATCAGTAGGCGGCGCACGAGGTAGGCCTCCACTTCGATCCGTCGGGTTCCTTGCGGAAGTCGGTGCTGGTGATGAACGGCGCCGCGAGATACGCCGGATCCTCCACCGTCGTCGTCACCGTGAACCACTCCGTGCCGTCGTCTTCGGTACGGAAGTCGTAGTCCTCGGTCACCCGCGCGGCGTCGCTGTACGGCACGCCGTTCCAGCGCAGGTAGCCGCTCTTCAACTTCGTCGTCACCACGTGGAGCGACCCGTACTTGCCGGGCACGACGACGCCGGCACCGTCTGGGCCGGTCCCCAACCCGCCGGCAAAGAACACGGCGTTGCGCACGGCGGAGGGATCGGACGCGAGGTCCCAGCGTGCCGCCGAGTAGCCCTGCCACGTGACCGGACCCGCCGGTGGCGGGGCGTCACGACCCTCCTCGAACCACTCGATCTCACCGCGCCGGGTTACGCGCCAGCCGCGGGTTGCAAGCTGGCCGAACTGCAGGCGGCGAGTCTGCTGGCCCGCGTCGGTCTCGATCAGCAGCGTGGACGCATCGGCCCAGCTGATACGAACACGGCCGGGCACGCGCATGATCGCGGCGGCGCCGAACGGCTTGCACGCGTCGGCCGGCTTCTCCGTCGCCGGATTCCATGCGTCGGCGGCCGCGCGGCCGCGCTCGTTGAGCGGCAGGCTCGCATAGTCGCCCTTGCGCGGCGTCACCATCCGCCAGTGCCAGTCCTCGCTGACCACCGACACCCAGTAGCCGGTGATGTCGCGCGGCGACTCGGCACGTCCCGCGGCCGCTCGCGCCTGCGCGACGACCCCCACCGTCGCCGACCCGCATCCAATCGAGACCGCCGCGACGAGAGCGGCAAGGGACTTCGACCCGCGGGGCCGCCGATTCATGGGCGCGCCGCCTCGGCGTAGACCGCGTCGATGAACCGATCCGTCGTCCACCCCTCGGTCGCCCTGCCCCAGCGGGCGTCGTAGTCGAGCGTGGGGCGCGCGGCCTTCACCTGCGCGAGCGTCTGCCCCTTTCGCACCGCCGCACGAACCCGGTCGCGGACGATGGCGAGCATGTCGCGGTATTCGAGCACGTCGTGCTGATCGCCGACGCGCCCGTGGCCGGGAATCACATACGTTCCGCCTTCCTGGTTGTAGCGCGGCACCATCAGGTCGAGCAGTTGGTTGAGACCGCCGATGACCCCCGCAAGGCTGCCGCCCCGGGCCGGGTCGATCACGGGATACGAGGTCGTGAGAAAGAGGTCGCCGGCACTGATCACGTCGGAGCGGCGGAAGAACACGAGGCTGTCGCCGTCGGTGCGGGCGGCGGGCGCGTGGATCACGACTACGGGCTCGTCGTTGAAGAAGAGACGCCGCTGCGCGGACGAATAGGTGTTGGTCGGCCACGCCGCCGAGGGATAGGCGCCCGGACCGTTGCTCATGCGCGGCAGCACGTTCTCGTGCCCCACCACCTTCACGCCCGCGCCTGTCACCATGCCGGGCGTCCACAGAAAATCCATCCGCGGCTTCGCGAACATCTCGTTGCCGCCCACGTGGTCGTCGTCCACGTGCGTGTTGACGATGTACTCGATGCGGCCAGGCGAGATCTTCTGAATCTCGGCGAGGACCGCCGCGGTCATCTCCTTCCGTCCGGTATCCACGAGCAGCACGCCTTCGCCGGCACCGGGCCCGGCCGCCTTCGCACTGCTGGCCTGCACCGTGATGTTGCCGCCGGCGCCGGCGATCACCCAGACGTTCCCCTGCACGTGGTAGGTGGTCAGACCGGAAACCGGCGCGCGAGACGCCGTTGAAGGTGGGGCCTGGCCCGCGAGCGGCACCGCAGCCGGAGCCGCGAGCCACGCAACGAACGGGAGGACCAGCGCGGCGAAGCGTGCGGCCGTGTGCGGGCTACCCGCCATGCTGAATCTTGCCGCCGCGCGCCGCGAGCATCATCTTCACCAGTTCCTCGGTGACGCGCGGTTCGAGCCCTTCGGTGTGCCCCTTGTCGAGACGCGCCACGTCGGCCACCAGCCGCTTGTCGCGGCAACCGCCGTAAGTATGGATCGCCGCCGTGCCCGGCCGCGGCAACAGGCCCCAGGCTTTCGAGCCGGGATTCTGACGGGTGCCGTCGTAGACGTAGCCGGCTTTCGTGTCCACCAGTTCGCGGTGCGTTGGAGCGGCCGCGCAGCCGTACATCCTGGCGCGCTCGGACGATGGGGGCAGCGCACTGATCTCGTGCTCGCCGGTGGTGAAGACGTGCGAGAAATCGCACGTAGGCGGTGGCGGTGGCGTGAGCGCGCCCGCGGGAAGCGCCGGCGGCGGCGCCGCTCCCCGTCCCGTTTGCGCCGCACCCGACAGCGGCGGCACGCCAAAGTTGGCGGCGCGGCCCGCCTGGCCGCCGACACGGCCGCCCGAGAGGCTCTTCTGCAGGTAGCCGTCGTCTTCGGCGCCCCACACGCGCCGCGGCGAGTACGGCGTGGCCACCACCAGCCGGTACTTGTCGACGTAGTCGAGCAGCGGAAAATAGTGCCGCTGCCAGTTGCCGTACGAGCCGCCACCGTGCAGGCTGAGAATGAAGGTGACCGTGTCACCGCGCCGCAGGTTGCACGGGTAGTCGAGGAAATAGCTGCGGCCGGTCTGCGGCTCGACCACTGGCCCACCGTTCGTGACCGTTTCGGCGGTGCAGCCTTGATCCGGACAGTGCAGCACCGGCGGCCGCACGCACGGCGTGTCGTCCAGCTGCAGCGGCTGCGCACGCACGGAGTTCGCCGCCGCTATGGAGCCGAGAATCACGGCGGCGGTCGCGGATAATCGTCTAATGCGCGTCATGGCGTCGCCTCCACCGCGGGCTCGCACGGCCGGGGAACCATACCCCCGTCGCAGCAGCCAGCCTGAATCAATTTTTCGGCAATTCGGCGGAGCCTGACATGGGGCGGACCACCGATGTGAGCCTGGACGATCTCGTCATGAGCGAGCGCTTCCTCCGCTCGAGCGGTCCCGGCGGACAGAACGTCAACAAGGTGGAGACCGCCGTGCAACTGCGGATCGACGTGGCCGGGTCACGGCTGCCGCAGGCCGTCAAGAAACGCTTGCTCGCGCTCGGCGGCAAGCGCGCGACGACCGACGGCGTCCTCGTGATCGTCAGCCGCACCCATCGCACGCAGGCGCAGAACCGCGACGCCGCGCGTGAGCGGGTGGCGGAACTTCTCTCGCGCGCCGCCACACCGCCCGCGCCACGCACTCCGACCAAGCCGGGCGCGGGTGCGCGCGAGAGGAGGCTCACGGACAAGAAGCGCCAGGCCGGCATCAAGCGGGCGCGCAGCCGTCCGGACGACGAATAGAGTAGTTATGATGATCGACGCGCAGCGTGACCCGTTGCTGAGTCGCGAGCTCGCGGTTGCAGGAGAAGAGCGACGCTCCGCCGGGGCGCTCCGCACGGTGAGCTACGTCCTGGCGAGCACCGTCTGCTATTACGTCGCCACGCAGATCGCCTGGACGCTGACGTTCCCCGACAGCAAAGTCT
>DATMDI010000525.1:0-4202 GCA_035557875.1 Vicinamibacterales bacterium | reverse complement strand
GAGCATCTTCATCACTTCGGCGTTGGCCCCGCCGTGGAGCGGACCTTTCAGCGTGCCGATCGCGGCGACGACCGCTGAATAGATGTCGGTGAGCGTCGCCGCGGCCACGCGCGCCGCGAAGGTCGAGGCGTTGAGCTCGTGGTCGGCGTGCAGCGTGAGCGCGACGTCGAAGGCTTTCACCGCCAGCGCGCTGGGTCGATCCCCCGTCAGCATGTAGAGGAAATTGGCGGCCTGGCCCATGGCCGGATCCGGCGCAATCGGTCCGCCGCCCGCCTGCATCCGGCCCCAGGTGGCGACGATGGTGCCCGTCTGCGCCGTGAGACGAACCGCCTTGCGGTACTGCGCCTGGGGCGACGCGTCGTTGGCCTCGGCGTCGTAGTGCGCCAGTGCCGACGTCACCGTCCGCAGCGCGTCCATGCCATCGACCGGCGGCAGGCTGCGCATCAGCCGGATGATCGCCTCGGGTAGCGGTCGTGCCGCCGCCAGTTGCGACTGCAGGTCGCCGAGCTGCGCGCGCGTCGGCAGCCGGCGATGCCAGAGCAGGTAACAGACCTCCTCGAACGTCGCGAGCTGGGCCAGGTCGTGAATGTCGTGGCCGCAGTAGGCGAGCACCCCGCGCTCGCCATCGAGATAGCAGATCGCTGACGAGGTCGCGACGACGTCTTCGAGCCCGGCTTTGCTTTTCTCTGCTGCTTTCTCGGTCGCCATGCGCTGATCTTATGTGATCGCGCGGCAGGTCGAGGTGGCGGGACTAGTCGCCGGTGGCGGGCGTGAGCTCCTCCACGGCCTCGTCACCCGCGTACTGCTGGATGATCGACAGCAGGCCCGTGTAGAGGAACCCGATCTGGAAGAGCACGAGGAAGGGCACCGTGCCGTAGATGCCGTTGGCGAGCGCGTAGAAGACCGTGGCCGTGAAGTAGAGACCGAGCGCCAGCTCGATGATCGGCTGCACGACGAAGTTCTGGCGGTACTTCTTGCCGATCCACTCGTCGCTGCCGGCCTCGATGCGGTACTTCGGCGTGCGGGCGAACTCGCTCTCCTGCCTGAAGAGCGCCTCGAACACCGCCTTGGTGTTGTTGACCGTCAAACCGATGCCGATCGACATCAGGAACGGCAGGTACTTGAGGCGGGTGATCCAGTCGTGGTGCAGCTCACGCTGACACACCATGTAGAAATTGGCCACCGACGCCGTGGCCGCGAAGAACAGCGGCACGTCGATCAGCAGCATCTCGTACCAGCCCATGTTGTAGCGGATGACCATCGACGGCGCCATCAGCACCGACAGCACGCACATGAGCGGGTAGTTGAAGTTGGCGGTGAGGTGGAAGAACGCCTCGGCCTTTTCGCGCACCGGGATGTTCGAGCGCAGGATGTGCGGCAGGAGCTTGCGGCAGGTCTGGATCGACCCCTTCGCCCAGCGATGCTGCTGCGACTTGAACGAGTTCATCTCGACCGGCAGCTCGGCCGGCGATACCAGATTGGGCAGGAACACGAACTGCCAGCCCCGCAGCTGGGCACGGTAGCTGAGGTCGAGATCCTCGGTGAGCGTGTCGTGCTGCCAGCCGCCGGCGTCGATGATCGCCTCGCGGCGCCAGATGCCCGCGGTGCCGTTGAAGTTGAAGAACAGGCCGGCGCGGTTGCGGCTGCCGTGTTCGAGCACGAAGTGCGCGTCGAGCAGGATCGACTGGATCTTCGTCAGCAGCGAGTAGTCCTGGTTGATGTGGCCCCAGCGCGCCTGCACCATCGCGATCTTCGGGTTCACGAAGAACGGCACGGTTTGCCGCAGGAAGTCGTCGGTCGGGATGAAATCGGCGTCGAAAATGGCGATGAACCGGCCCTTGGCCACGTGCATGCCCGCCTCGAGCGCGCCGGCCTTGTAGCCAGTGCGGTCGGTGCGGTGCAGGTACTTGATGTCGATGCCCTTGGCGGCGTTGCGGCGGACGGCCTGCTCGGCGACGCCGCAGGTTTCGTCGGTCGAGTCGTCGAGGACCTGGATCTCGAGCAGATCGCGCGGGTAATCAAGCTTGCAGACCGCGTCGATGAGCCGGTCCGCGACATACATTTCGTTGTAGATCGGCAGCTGCACCGTGACCGGCGGCAGCTCGCCCATCGGGCCAGCCGGCACGGGCTGCTTGTCCTTGTTCTTCATGTACAGGTAGACCAGGTAGTAGCGGTGCCACCCGTACACGGCCAGAATGACCAGTACGAAGAAATACGTCGCGAGTGTGAGAGTCTCAGAAAGGGTCATTCCGGGCCCTGCCGAACGATGAACACGACAAACAATTATAAGGCATGCGCTCGCCGGCTTCGCCTTTTGCTCGCATGACCGCACAGGAGTTGCAAACGCTGCTGGACGAGGTTCGGACCGGCAAAACCGGCACCGACGTGGCCGCGCGCCGGGTGCTCGACGCCATGCGGGCGGCGCCGTTCGACGATCTGGGCTTTGCTCGCGTCGACACACATCGTCATCTGCGCCAGGGATTTCCCGAGGTCGTGCTGGGCCTGGGCAAGACCGCGCCCCAGATTGCGGCCATCGCCGCCAGCATCGCCGGCCGCGGTCACAGCCTGCTCGTGACGAGGGCGACGCCCGAGGCCTACGCCGCCGTGCGCGCAACCGTGCCCGACGCGGTGTACCACGAAGCCGCGCGGGCCATCGTCGCCAGCCGCGGAGAGATCGCCGCCGGCGTCGGCACGGTGCTGGTGATGTGCGCCGGCACGTCGGACCTGCCGGTGGCCGAGGAGGCGGCCGTCACCGCGGAAGTGATGGGCAATACGGTTGAACGTCTGTACGACGTGGGGGTGGCCGGGCTGCACCGCCTGCTCAGCGAGCACGAGCGCCTGCGCGCGGCGCGCGTGCTCATCGTCGTCGCCGGCATGGAAGGCGCGCTCCCCAGCGTGGTCGCCGGGCTGGTCGAAGCGCCCGTCATCGCTGTGCCGACGAGCGTCGGTTACGGCGCCAGCTTCGGCGGCGTTGCCGCGCTTCTCGGCATGCTGAACAGCTGCGCGAACGGCGTCGCGGTAGTGAACATCGACAACGGCTTCGGCGCCGCGTGCGTCGCCTCCGCCATCACCCATGGGTAGCAAGGCAGAGCCCAAGAGCGCGCGAGGGGTCTGGCGGCTCCGCCTTGCTCCCGCAGTATCTCTTTGCCCCCGCTTCGCGGGGGCGGGCATCCCGAAGGACCAGATGGCCAACTCCAGCGAGGTCCTTCGAGATGCTTAGCGCGGTGGCGCTGCGGGCGATCGAGTTCGATCGCATCGTCTCGATCGTGGCCGGCCTCGCGGTGACGCCTACCGGGCGCGAACGGCTCGAAGCGATGACGCCCCTGGTCGAGCCGGCGCGCGTCGGCGCGGCGCAGGCAGCCACGACCGAAGGCGTGCGCTTCCTGTCGATGTCACCGGGGTTCCCGCTGCGGGCGCCGTCGGAGCTGGAGTCGATCCTCGACGCGCTGCAGGTCGAGGGGCGCGCGCTCGAGCCGCTGAGCCTGCTCGGCCTGGCCGACTACCTCGAATCGATCGACGCGACCCGGCGCGTCATCGCGTCGGCGACGGAGCCGTATCCGGTGCTCAAGCGGCTGGTCGAGGCCATCGCCGCGTTCGGGTCGGAGATTGCCGCCGTGCGGCGCAAGATCGAACCGTCGGGCGAAGTGGCCGACAACGCCAGCGCGGCGCTGGCGAGCATCCGCGAGCGGCTGCGGCGCCAGAAGTCGAAGCTGCGCTCGACGCTCGAATCGTTCCTGCGCGAGCGCGAGACGTCGAAGTACCTGCAGGAGCAGGTGGTCACCGACCGCAACGGCCGCTACGTGCTGATGGTGCGCGCCGAGCACCGCGGATCGATTCCGGGCATCGTGCACGGCTCGTCGGCCAGCGGACAGAGCCTGTTCCTCGAGCCGCTCGGCACCGTCGAGATCAACAACGACATCGTCGAGCTCGAAGAACAGGAGGCCGCCGAGGTCTACCGCATCCTGCTCGAGCTCACCGTCGCCTTCCGGTCGCGTCCCGACGACCTCGAACGCACGTTCGACATGGCCGCCGAGCTCGACACCGTCCAGGCCCGGGCGCGCTTCTCGCAGCTGACCGGCGGCATCGAGCCGCTCGTCGCGCCCGACGGCGCGTTCGAGCTGCGCGGGGCGCGGCATCCGCTGCTGATGTCAGCGGCCCGCGCGCGCGAGGATGTGGAGGACGAGGCGCCGGCGACGCGGACG
>DATMDI010000524.1:0-2139 GCA_035557875.1 Vicinamibacterales bacterium | reverse complement strand
CCGACCCGCGTTCGGCTCAGGACGCTTCCTCGGGCTGGCGCTTCTCTGGGAAGTGATCTTGTTCGCGGTTCTCAGGCAGGCCTGGGTGGTACAGCACGCGCTCGGGCCGCTCGCCAGGGCTCAAGAGACGATCGCCCATTGGTATGGTGCTCCGCAGCGACAGTCCATCGCGGTGACCGCCGACTGCAGCGGCGCAGACGTGATGGCGCTCTGCCTCGGTGTGCTGCTCGCTTATCCAGTTAGTTGGCGCCGGCGCCTGGGAGGCGTGGCCGGCGCCCTGGCGATCATCCTGACGCTCAACACACTCCGGATCGTCACTCTGCTCCTGGCCTCCTCACCCCAGGCGATCCAGCAACTCCACGTCGTCGTCTGGCCGATCGTCATCGTGTTCGCGCTCGCCTTGTATGTGTCCTGGTGGATGCGCGCGTCCGATCGGCCGGGCGAGTCATCGAAATGGCGTGGCGCGCGATTCGCCGCGGCGGCGGCGTGCCTGCTTGCGCTGTACGGCGGCACCGCTCCATGGACGATGACGAGCCCGGCGGTCACTCAGGCTGGCGTGTGGACCGTGACCTCTGGCGCGGCGTTGCTTCAGTCCGTTGGCCTGCCGGCTTCCAGTGTCGGCGATGTCCTGGCCACACCGCGCGGTGCTTTCCAGGTGACGCCCGAGTGTCTCCTCACACCGTTCCTGCCCCTCTCTCTGGCGGCGATCATGACGATGCCCTGGCCCGCCCGGCGGCGCATGCTCGCGGTCGCACTCGTGCTGCCCTTGTTCTTCGTGCTCGGCGTCACACGCCTGCTCGCGCTGGCCCTGCCGGCCGCGATTGTGACAACGCCGATTGTCATCGTCCACGGGTTCTATCAGCTCGTGGGCGGAATCGCATTGCTTGGCGTGGCCGCGGCGGCTCGCCACCTGACGCCGTCGATGAGTGGCGGCCAGCACCGCTGGGGAGCCGGCTGGTGGTTCGCGACGGGCATGACCGGCGCGTTCGTGACAGCGGCTCTGGCCGGTGGTGCCTGGACGCGGCTCGTGACGGAGGGCGCGGCGGGGCTGAGCGCGTTGGCGATGCACACGTTGACAATGATCCGGCCGGACGACTTCCAGGGAGCACTTGCCTCGCTGCCGACGTACCACCTCGGCCTACTGGCGGGGTTCTGGATCGTCGTCACCAAGGCGCGCCGGCCCGGGCGCGGCGTGATCGCGCTGTGCCTTCTTGCCGTCGCGGACGCCGCGATGCTGGTGCTCATAGACGCGGCACGGACTCACCTGGGTGTCGCGCCGCATGTGCTCGTCATCCGTGCGTGGGCCGTTGGGGCACCGGCGGCGCTGGCGTGGCTGTTGTTCGTGACACCCGATGCGGAAGATGACCACTCCGTCTATCGCCGATTCTGGGAAGGCGTTGGCCGCGACTTTCCTGTGCTCACGGGCGCCGCCTCGACCGACTACTACTTCCGCAACGAGACACGGCTCCTCTCTGAACAGTTGCCGCCACTGGCAGGCTGCCGACTGCTCAAGTCCGACCTGTGGGACGAGGCGAAGAACACGCGCATTCTCCAGTGGGCCGCCGCCAGGGGCGCGCGTGTCTTCGGGATCGATCTGTCGTCCGCGGTTGTCGTACAGGCGCGCGCGGCGTTCGGGTCGGTGCCGCTGCAGGCCAGTGTGGCGGATGTTCGCCGGTTGCCGTTCGGCGACGACAGCTTCGACGTCGTGTTCTGCTCGTTCGGCGCGCTGCAGTTCGTGGCGGACATCGCCGACGCCGTCGCCGAGACCGCGAGGGTGCTGCGCCGCGGCGGCCGCTTCGCGTTCTCGATCACCCACCCGACGCGGTGGATGTTCCCGGACGACCCGGGCCCGGAGGGGCTGACCGCCGCCCAGTCCTACTGGGACCGCACGCCGTACGTCGAGGTGGAGGACCGCACGGGCACGGTGGCCTACGTCGAGCACCACCGGACCCTCGGTGACTGGGTCGGGCTGCTCGCGGGCCACGGTTTCCGGATCACCGACCTGATCGAACCGGAGTGGCCCGAGGGCAACGACCGGGTCTGGGGAGGGTGGTCGAAGACCCGGGGCCGACTGACCCCGGGCACCGCGTTGTTCGGCGCGGACTGGGAGCCCCGCCGACCTACTTCTTGAGGTCGACC
>DATMDI010000523.1:0-4591 GCA_035557875.1 Vicinamibacterales bacterium | reverse complement strand
GGCTTGGGTTTCTACGGCTCCGCGGGCGGTGCGGCGGCGCCGCGAGCGGCGGAACGCGGCACGACGATGCCGCGCTGCGCCATCAGATCGCGCAGGAGCGCCGCCGTGTCCTCGTGGGCCTCCCCGGGCGCGCCGTCGACGTTGGGCACCCCGCGCAGCGATTCGTCGAGCGCCGTGCGCCCCTGGCGCGTCTTTGCATCGAGCTGTGCGCCGCGCTCCACCAGGAACCGCACCACGCCGTTGGCGCCGATCGCGGCCGCCGCGTGCAGTGGCGTCTGGCCGGCCTCGTTCGCGGCGTTGACGTCGGCGCCCCGGTCGAGCAGCACCCTGGCCGCCACCAGCGCGTTCTTCTCCTCGGCCGGCGACACCTGCAGGTCGGCGCCGTACTTGCGGCCGAGACCGCCAACCAGGGCCATCAACGCCGTCGTTCCATTGCGAGTGGCGATGAGTGGATCGGCCCCCTTCTCCAGGAGCAGCTGCATCAGCGCCAGGTCGGCGTTCTTGGCGGCGCGAACGAAGGGCGTCGTCCCTGCCCCGACGACGTTCCCGAAGGTGTTCTGCGCGGCGATGGCGTCGCCCTTCCAACCCGGGGGATTGGCGGACAATTGCGCGTTGGGATTGGCCCCTTTCTCGAGCAGCCGCCTCGCGAGACCCACGCTGTCGATGGCGTCCTCCGTCTTCGGCGCCGGCCGGTTCTGAATCCAGTCGAGCGTGTGCATGTCCGCCGCCATGTAGAGAGGGGTACGATTGACGCGGTCGCCCGCGTTCACGTTCGCGCCCTTCTCGACCAGCAGGGCGGCGAGATCGTAGTGGCCGTTGCGGACGGCGAGCAGCAGCGGCGTGATGCCCTCGGGGTCGGCCAGATTCAGGTCGGCGCCGGCCTCGATCAGCGCTCGCGCGCCGTCGATCGATCCCTGGCGCGCCGCAAACAGCAGCGGCGTCAGCCCGCCGCGTGGAAACGTGGTCAGGAGCGTCTGCAGCGCCTGCCCGTTCTTGTCGGTGCGGAAGTCGAGAATGTCGCGCGTCGGCGGCTCCAGCACGTTGGAACGCCCGTTGACCTCGGCACCGCGCGCGGCCAGCGCCGCGACCACCGCCCCGTGGTTTTCGGCCGCGGCCCACATCAGGGCCGTTTGCCCGTGCCACTGCTCCTTGGCACGCAGGTCTGCGCCGGCTTCGAGCAGCAGGTTCACGGCCGCGACGTTGCCCGAGCGCGCCGCGAGCATCAGCGCCGTCTCGCCTTCGGGGCCGGCGGCGCCGGCGCGCGCCCCGGCTTTCAGCAGCGCGTCCACGACCGGCGCGTGGCCGTTGGACGCCGCCAGCAGGAGCGGCGTCACGCCGTAACGGTTCGCCGTGCCAGGCGTGGCGCCCGCCCCCAGCAGGGCCGCCACCAGTTCGGCGTCTCCCGAGCGCGCCGCCCAGTGCAGCGCCGTCGTGCCGTCCACCTCGGGCGCGTTGACGTCGGCGCGCTGCTGTATCAGCGTCCTCACCCTTGCCGCGTCGCCGCTCCGCGCCGCCTGCGCGACGCGTGAATCCGCCGCGCCGATGCTGACTGACGCGGCACACACCGCGAGCACGAGAACGGCGATGGTGTCGTGTGCCTTCATAAGTCGACCCGTCCCGTGCTGTACCCCACGGATTGGCGTTCGATTCCGAACTTGTCCACGATGCCCAGCAGCAGGTTCCCGCTTGGATCGTGTTCGCGCGCCCTGATGTGACGGCCGCCCTTGATCGCGCCGGCGCCAGTGCCGGCAATCAGATACGGCAGCGCCACGTGGCTGTGCACGTTGGCGTTACCCATGCCGCTGCCGTAGAGCACCACCGAGTGGTCCAGCATCGACCCGTCGCCGTCCGGCGTCTCGTTCAGTTTGGCGACGAACCGGCTGAAGAGGTCGACATGATAGGTGTTCACCTTGGCGAAGCGCGCGATCTTGTCCGGCTTGTTCTGATGATGCGACAGGCCGTGGTGCGGCTCGTCCACGCCCACTTGCGGATACGTACCGTTGTGCAGATCGCGCGCCATCATGAAGGTGAAGACGCGGGTGATGTCCGCCTGAAACGCCAGCGCCATCAGGTCGAACATCAGGCCGACATGGGCCTCGTACACCTCGGGCGCACCGACCGGCGCCTCGGGCACCTTGAGGTCCGCCCCCGTCTGCTGCTCCGACCGGACGATGCGGCGTTCGATCTCGCGCACGTAGTCCAGATATTCGCCGAGGCGCGACTGGTCGCGGGCGCCAAGCCCCTGCTGCAGTCTCGACGCCGACTTCGACACCGAATCGAGGATGCTGCGTCGCGTACGCATCCGCTCGAGCCGTTCCCCCGCCGTGCCGGCGCCGCCGAACATGCGCTCGAACACGACGCGCGGATTGATCTCCATCGGCAGCGGCGTGGTCGGCCCCTGCCACGAGATGGTGTTCATGTAGGTGCAGCTGTAGCCGACGTCGCAGGCGCCGACAAAGCCGGTGAAGTCCTCGGTGGCGACTTCGAGCGAGGGGAACGGCGTATCCTGCCCGACCGCCTTCGCGATCATCTGGTCGATGGTGGTCTCGTTGCGGACATCCACCCCCTCGGTCTTCTTGGGCGAGATGCCGGTAAGCCACATCGCCGGCGCGGTCGCGTGCCCGCCCGCCGCCGGATCCTTCGGGCCATCCAGGCCGCTCACGACACACACCTGATTGCGGAAGCGCTCGAGCGGCTTCAGGATCGGCGTGAACTCGAACCCCGTGCTCTCCGCCGCCGGCGTCCACTGCGATTGAATCTTGCCGTGCGGCACGTAGACCGCTCCGAAGCGCCGCACCGGCGCAGCGGCGGTCCGCGATTGCGCTGTCATCGCCGGCACCATCGCGTCGAGCAGCGGGAGCGCGAGCGTGACTCCCACCCCTCGCAGGAACGTCCGGCGTGGCAACGAGCGTTTGCTGATCAACATCACGGCTCTCCTGGACTCTCGGATCGACGCGCCGCCGCAGTGGCCGCGGGCACTGGAACTCCGCTCGCTCTCATCTGGAACGGCACGCTTCTGACGACGCCGAGCACGACGGACGTGAAGCGATAGTCGTCGCGGCCGGCGGCGCGCACGATCGACCGCACGGCCGGCAGGTCGTAATATTCAAGCCCGCGCCCGAGCGCATAGGTCAGCATCTTCTCGGTCATGGTGCCGACGAACACGGCCGGCTTGGACACGATCATCTGGCGCAGTGCCGACGGACCGGCCACGCGGCTGCCGTCGGCCAGCTCAGTGGACGGATCGATTGGCACGCGCAGGTCGCTCGTGCGCCAGGCGCCGACGCCGTCGAAGTTCTCCAGTGCGAAACCCAGCGGGTCCATGAGCTTGTGGCAGCTCGCGCACGCGGGATTGGCGCGGTGCTCCTCCATCTGCTCTCGCATCGTCTGCGGCTGCTCACGCTCGCTGTTCTCCTTGAGCGGCGGCACCACCGGAGGCGGCGCCGGCGGTGGTGCGCCGAGCAGGTTGTCGAGAATCCACTTCCCCCGCAGCACTGGCGAGGTGCGGTTCGGTTGCGACGTCACGGTCAGGATGCTGCCGTGACCCAGCAGCCCACGGCGCGCTTCACTCGAGACGGACACGCGACGGAACTGCGTCCCGTAGACGTTGGGGATGCCGTAGTGTCGCGCCAGGCGCTCGTTGACGAAGGTGTAGTCGGCGGTCAGCAGCTCGAGGACGCTGCGGTCCTCTTTCATGACGTGCTCGATGAGCAACTCGGTCTCACGTTGCAGCGACTGCCGGAGGTTGTCGTCGAAATCGGGAAACGCGTCCTTGCTGGGGACCACGTTGCGCAGGTTCCGCAGATACAGCCATTGCCCGGCGAAGTTGCCGACCAGCGCCGACGCGCGCGAGTCGGCCAGCATGCGCCGCACCTGGCGCTCGAGGACCTGCGGCTCCTTCAGCCGACCCCGTTCCGCCACGGCCAGCAGCTCGCCGTCGGGAACGCTGCTCCACAGGAAGAACGAGAGGCGCGACGCCAGCTCGAGATCGCTGACGCGATGCACGGACCGCGCCGCTGGTGCAGGGTCCCTTTCAGCCCGGAAGACGAATTCGGGATCCGACAGGATGCGCTGGACCGCCAGCTGAACGCCGCCGTCGAAGCCGCCCTTGGCGCGGCCGGTCTGATAAAAGGCCATCACTGGCGCCACGTCGGCGTCGTGAACCGGCCGGCGGTAGGCGCGCCGCGCGAGCGCCGTGACGATCTGCCGGGCGCACGCCGTCTCGGCCGCCAGGGTGGCGTTGGCGGCCGGCCGGCACGTGAAGATGCGGCGGCGGCTCGGCGTGTCACCCGCGCTCGTCGGCTTGTAAGGGCCACTGATCGTGACGGTCTCGAAACGCGGTACTCCGTCCGAGTCCACCGAATCCAGCGTCGACAGATACGGCTGCAGGAGCGTCGGCGGCAACGCGCCGGTCTTCGCCACGAAGGTCACGCCGATCGCGTGCGGGCCCGCCTTCAACGCCACGCGCGTCTGCATCCGTGCCTCGATGATCCTCACCGCGTTGTCGGGACCCATCAGCGACGTCCGATAGTCGTCAGGCGTGCCGATCGTCACCAGGTGCACCCGCTCGCCGTCGACGCTGATCTCCACC
>DATMDI010000522.1:0-5370 GCA_035557875.1 Vicinamibacterales bacterium | reverse complement strand
CCGGCGCCCCGCGGCACCGGCGGGCTGGGCCCCTTCAATACCATCGACGACTTCAGTTTGTGGGACCGCTGCATCACGCGCGGCCTCGCCGGCTCATGGCTTCCCGTGGTGTACGGCAACGGCACGCGCATCATCCAGACGCCGGATACGGTCATCATCGCCCACGAGATGGTGCACGAGGCGCGTGTCATCCCGCTCGACGGGCGGCCGCACGTCGGCGGCGGCCTCCGTCAGTTGATGGGTGATTCGCGGGGCCACTTCGAGGGCAACACGCTCGTCATCGAGACCACCAACTTCACCGATCGCATCGCCGCCGCAGGAGGCGGCGTGCGGTACAGCGACTCGATGAAGACGACGGAGCGGTTCACCCGGATCGATCCGGAGATGGTCGAGTTCGAGATTCGGGTCGAGGACCCGAAGACTTACGTTGCGCCCTGGACGCTGCGCATGACCCTCACCAGTCAGGCCGGCTACGAGATCTACGAGTACGGCTGTCACGAGGGTAATCGCTCCGTGGCGAACTCGCTGAGCGGCGAGCGCGAGTACGAGCGGCAGGCCGCCGAGAACGCCAAGAAGGGGCTGCCACCACCCGAGCGCGTCTTCGAGAAGGTCAACGGCGACGATCGCGGCCGTTAGCGTGAAGAGCCTGCTCGTCGCAGCGCTGCTGCTGACCGTCCCCGCGGTGGCGGGAGCCGCCGGCCCAGACGACGACAGGGCCGTCATGACCACGCTCGAGGCGATGGCCGACGCGACCCTTGGCAAGGACGTGGCGACACTGGCCAAGGTCTACGGCGACGACCTGACGTATTCCCACTCCGCGGGGTTCACCGAGACCAAGGCGCAAGTGCTGGCCAATATCAGGGGCGAGCGGGTCGCCGGCACCTTCATGAAGTTCAGCGACACCACGATCCGGATCTATGGCGACGTGGCGCTGGCGAAGGGCGTAGTGGATTTCAGGAGCGCCGCCTCGGGGCGCATGCTCGACAACCACCTGAACATCCTGTGGGTGCTCGTGCGGCGGCCGCAGGGGCCGCACGGCTGGCAGATCGTCGCGCGTCAGACGACTCGCATCGCAACGCCCGCCGGCACACCGCTCAAGTAGGGACGCGGCTGGCGCGGTTCGTCGTCGCGCTGACGGCGCGCCCCTTCAGCGCGCGGCGTGCTCAGTAGAGCGCGTTGCCGAAGCGGTCGCCCACCTGCACGCTGTCCAGGACGCTCGTACTGTCCTGCGTCCAGAACTGGCTGCCCGTGGTCACCAGGCCCGCGGCCGACCCGTACAGCACGTGAATGGCGCCGGCGTCCTGCATCAGCGTGCCCGTGGTCGCGGAGGTCAGGTCCTCGAGCGGCGCACCAATCGCCAGGTCCCGGTGCGAGCTGACACCGAAGTTCCACGAGGACAGCGCATAGCCGAACTGATCGCCCGGTTCGGCGACGTCTGGCACGCCCGCTGTGTCCTGCGTGAGGATGCGCACCGTGCTGAGGCGCAGGCCCGTGGCCGATCCGTTGATCACCGCGACCATGCCGGCATCGCTAAGCGACGCGAAGTTCTCCCCCGGCGAACCGACCGCGAGTTCGTCGTAGCCGTCGCCGTTGAAGTCACCCGCCGCCACGGCCCACCCGAACCGGTCCCCGGCCTCCGCCGACGCGCCGGTCAGGTCCGTTTGGCTGATGAACAGGCTGTTCCCCGCATCGGCCGCATCGTTGATGTCCGGAAACACGTGGACCGCGCCGGCATCGGCTTCCGTGTTGTTGGTGAGGTCCTCGAAGGGCACCGAGACGACCAGGTCGGCAGGCCCGCCGTTGAAGTTGCCCGATCCAAGGGTGCGGCCGAACTGGTCGCCCGACTCGGCGCCGCCGCCGACACCCGCCGTGTCCTGCGACAGCACGAACGCGTCGCTGGTGTAGAGGCCGCCAGACAGCCCGCGCACGACGTGCACGACGCCGGCGTCGATCTTGTCCACCAGGCCAAGGTCCTCGAACGGCGCGCCGATGACGAGATCGTCGGCGCCGGTGCCGCGCAGCACGGTCAGCGACGATCCGAAACGGTCGCCGTCTTCGATGCTGTCGCCGACGCCCACGCCCGTGCTGCCCCGATCGCACCGCCCCTGGACCAGCCGCTGCGCGCCGAACTCACTGAGGCCGTTGTTCGAGCCGTAGAACACCTGGACCTCGCCGGCGTTGGCGACGTCGAGGGCGAACTGTGAGCAGGCGAAGCCTTCACCGCGTACCGCGGAGTCGGGGATGCCGATCGCGAGATCGCCGATGTCGTCGCCGTTGAAGTCGCCCCAGGCGAGCGAGGCCCCGGCGCGGCCGCGCGCCGCGGCCAGCGTGCCGATGCTGCGCTCGGTGCTGGTGTCCAGCCCGGTGTCGGATCCCTCGATCACGAGCACCAGCCCGTGGTTGCCGCTACCAGTGGATTCGTATTCGGGGACACCGATCGCGAGGTCGGAATTGCCGTCGCCGTTGAAGTCGCCTGCCGCGAGCGCCCACCCGAAGTGATCGTCGGAGCCGAGGGCGAACCCGAACGTGCGGATGTCGAACAGTTGATCGCCGGTGGCCGTGAGGCCGCTGGCCGAGCCGTAGAAGACCTGGACGATGCCGGCGGCGTTGATGCCGTCGAGGTCTTCGTAGGGCACGCCGATCGCCAGGTCGGCCAGGCCGTCGCCATTGAAATCACCGCGCGCGACCCCGGCCGACCCCGCCGACTCGCAGCGCCGGTGCAGTCCGTTCGCCTGCCCCTGCGGTGTGAGCGCGAGCTCGCACGGGTCGGGAGGTCCGGGTTTTTCGTCGCGGGCGGGCTGGCCGATCGCCGCGCCACCGGCCAGCAGCGAGGGCTGCGTGACAAGGCCACCCCACAGGAGGATTGACACCAACGACACGACGACGGCGGGACGGCGCGGCAATCTCATGCACTCACCTCGAGTTGAGCGCCGAGTTTACCTCAGCAGTTCGAGAGCGTGGGAGGGGCGCTGGCGGAACTCGGCGCCGGTGAAGGCCCGTCCGGCTGCGAGATCGAGGGGTGGGGACGTTGAGGCTGCGGAGGGGGAGCCGCGCCCGGCGTCGAAACGCGCGGGCGCGGTCTTGAAAACAGGAGCGAAGACTACTCCATCCGGCGGCGCCGGACGGTCAGGCCACACGCCATCGCCAGCATCACAACACTCGCGAGGGCGAGGAGCGGCCACGAACTGGCGGTGCTGGGCAGCGTCCTGGCTGGCTCGGACGCGGGTGCCTGCCCCGCTGGTCGCGCCGCGGGGGCGGCCGCCGCCCGGGTGGACTCGGCAACCGGCGCCGGGGGCGCCGCGTTGGCGAGCGCCTGAACTTCCTTCTCGGTCACGATCCGCGGCGGCCGAGACGTCACGATCGTCGCGCTCAGTTTGTCGCCCTCGTGGAGGTCCGACAGCTGGACCGCTTTGCCGTTCATGAAGACCTTCACGCCGCGCTTGTCGATGTCTCCCTGCGTGAAGCTCTTGACGCCCTCGTCGGTGCGCACGATGACGCTCCCGCCCGAACGCAGCGCCACGGTGCCGTTCTTTACTTCAGTCACGGTGACCGGCGTGACCGTGGTCCGCGTGGTGATGGTGGCGGTGCCGTTCATCCCCACCGTCAACTGGTGAACGGACATCGGCTGTCCGTTGATGGTGAAGCGGAAGTCGTCGGGGACCGTCAGCTCCCGCGTGCCTTCCGGTAACCTCACGACCAGCGTGTTGCCCTGGACCGCGAGAACTGTGAAGGTCTTGGTTTCCGACGACGATGTCGTCGTCTGGGCCTGCGAGCCTGCGGCTGTCAAACCCAGAATCGCTGTGGCCAACACCACATGACTGAGTGCACGTGTCATAGGACTCTCTCCATTTCAGAACGCTTACGCACCATTGCGAGATGTGAGCAACTGGAAGAACGAGACAAACCGCAGGCCTCCACAGAGGGGACATGGGATACGCGCCGCGGCGGACGGCGAGGGGATGCGACGGTCGCCGACACGCAAGGCGCGGACGATGAACCGTTCGGGGGCGGAGCCGACGAAGTAGAACGGGTAGCAGGTGACCAGCGTGATCGCCCGGGTGGGAGTGGGGTCCAGCACGTAGACGTCTTCCGGGGTCACCACCCACGTCCGCTCGATGCGATAGGCCTCCGTCCCGTGCAGGGTGTCGAGCTCGATGAGATCGCCGGGGACGATGTCCTTCAGCCCGCGGAAGAAGCCGTCCCGGTGTCCGGCGATGCCCAGGTTTCCGTCCGTGCCTGGCTGCGCCGTGCCGTCGATGTGGCCGACGCCGCGATCGAGCGTGCGGTCATCGGTGCCCGGCAGTACCGCGACCTCGAGCCGGATTTTTGGAATCCGGAGCACCGCGAGCGGCGCCGGCTCCGGCGCGGCCATCGCCTGTTGGTAGGCGCTGATTCGTTTGGGAGACCAGAGGGACTGGTCCGGCGCGACCGGGCCCGGCACGACCCGGACCGCGGCGACGCGGGCTGCCTCGGCGAAACGCTTGAGGTCGTGCCTCGACGAGGTGGCCACGCTCAGCTGGAAGACACCCCACCACGCCAGCCCTGCGACACCGAGAACCCAGCAGGTGCGCTCGGCGACCAGAAGCCATCCACGCCGGGCAGTTTTCGTCACCATGGATGGTGGCCCCCCACCATCAGCAGTGATCGCAGAACGCGATCACTCAACAGGGTCGACGGATATGCCGCAGTCATCCAGCCTCGGCCAGCTGGACGAGCAAGTGGTGTACCGCGCGAGAGGAATGGCGTGATTTCGCGAGGCTTCAGCGGCGCGCCGCCGCCTCGCGGTTGCGCCGCTGCAACGAACAGATCAGTCGGCGCGAGAGGCTATCGCGTGAAGCGCAGTACGCCGCGCTCCGACGACAGCACGAGTGTGCCGTCCGTCAGCGTCACGGTGCTGTCGCCGCTGAGCAGGCGCGTGTAGGTGCTTTCGAACGCCATGGTGGGGCATGCCGCCCGCGTGCACGCCAGAGCGGGCCCCGCGGTCAGCGTCTGTCCAGACAACGCGAACGTCCCGCCGCAGAGGTTGCAGTCCGCGCGCGTCGAGAGACGGCCGTCCGCGAACGTCAGCGTGTAGCTTGCGCCCGCCGGCGTCGCCTGAGCGGCGTCCCCCGCAGGTTGAAGTGCCTGGAGCTTCCAGGTGCCGGCCAGCTCGGCTGTCAGCGCCGGGGAGCCAGCGGATGGCGACTGGTTGTCCGGAGACGTGGGGGTAGCGGGGGAACCGGCGCAACCCGTGGCGAGTAACGCGGCGACCACAAGGCCTGCGAACGAGACCGAGCTGTTCATGACAACGAAGGTGCCAATGCCGCGAAAAGCGGCTCACAACCGGACGCGTCCACCTACCTCAGCCGTGAACCAGCACATCCCCGCCAG
>DATMDI010000521.1:0-2967 GCA_035557875.1 Vicinamibacterales bacterium | reverse complement strand
AGTCCGCTAAGCGGACCGACTAATCAGCACTGCTTGGCGGCTCGCAGCGCGAGCCGCCTTGGCGAAGGCGGAAGACCTGCAGTCGCGTACTCAGTGGTGTCTTCGGATCCGATCGACCTCTTCCTGCACGAGCCGCTGCACGGTGGCAGTGATCTCGGGGACGAGCCGTTCGAGCACGCGCTCCGTGACGGCGTCGGCCAGATCGCTGCGCAGGGACCCGCTGCCGGCGGGCCGCGCCGGCGCGTCGGGCATGCCAGGCAGCGTGGGCTGCGCCGGCACCGCCGGGGCAGCGCCGGGCGCGGCGAGCATGGCCTCGAGCGCCTCGACGATCGGGTTGCGGGGCGCCTCGTGGTGGCCGTTCATCTTCGGCGCAGCCTGCGGACCGCCGACGAGCGTGTCGAGCGTCGGCACCCGCCGCTCGTCCACCAGTTCGTCAAACCCCTCGTCGAACGGGTGCGGCGCGCTCGCCTCCTTGGCCTGTTCGAAAGCCGTGCTCAGGCGGTCGAAGCAGTCGTCGAGCGCATCGCCGCGGCGCCGGAGGGGGTGCGGTGTGGCCGCACCGTCCGATCGATCCGGTGAATCGACGGGCGCCGGGCGCATCACCTCGAAGATCGGCGGTTCGGCGATCCCGGCGATCGACGGCGTGCCGGCCTGCCCGACGCTCTCGAACGCCGAGTTCAAGCTGTCGAAGTAGTCGTCCAGCGCCAGGTCGGTCTGCGGCACGCTCGGCGGCGCGATGCCAGGCGGCGAGGCCGGCCGCGCCGCGACTGCAGCCATTGACGCCAGCAGTGGCTCCGGCCGCGGCGAGAGCCGCTCGACCGGGCGCACCACGTCGCCGGTGGCCTGCGCGGACGAACCCTTCATGCCGTCGAGCAACTCGCGAACCCGTTCGATGACCTGCCGTGGCTCGAACGGCTTGATCAGCACGCCGTCACAGCGGACCTGCTCGGCGCGCGCCTGATCGACCGGCTCGAACGCACCCGCCAGGAGCAGCACCGGAATGTGCTCGAGGTCGGCGCGCCCCTTCACGAACGCGGCGACGTCGTAGCCGCCCTTCTTGGGCATGCCGATGTCGGCCAGGACGATATCGGGATGCTCGGCCGGGATGCGCGCGATCGCCTGCTCGCCGTCGTTGACGGCGACGACCTCGATGTCTTCGCCAGAGAACGTCAGCTCGATGACCCTCTGGATCGTCACGCTGTCGTCGGCCAACAAAAGCTTCCGCATCACTCGACTTTCGCCACCCCGTCGTCTCGGACGTCGTCTCGGACGTCGCCCCGGACTTGCGCGCGAATGAACTCCACGATCTCCTGCATCGGGGTCCCCGGCTGAAACACGCCCGAGATGCCGAGCGCGTTCAGCTTCGGCACGTCAGCATCGGGAATGATTCCGCCAACGACCACGATGACGTCCTCGAGCCGCTGCTCGCGCAGCAGCTCCACGATGCGGGGGCAGATGTGCATGTGGGCCCCCGACAGGATCGACAGTCCGATGACGTCGGCATCTTCCTGCAAGGCCGCAGTCACGATCTGCTCGGGGGTCTGACGCAGCCCGGTGTAGATGACCTCCATCCCGGCGTCGCGCAACGCGCGGGCGATCACCTTGGCGCCGCGGTCGTGCCCGTCGAGCCCTGGTTTCGCGATGACTACCCGAATCCGGCTGTTCATGCTCCTCGTCAGATTATCGGGATCTCCTGGTATTCCCCCCAGGCCTCCCTGAGAGCGTCGCACATTTCGCCCACCGTCGCATACGCCCGGACGGCCTCGAGCAGCCGGGGCATGGTGTTCTCCTGACCAGCCGCCGCGGCTTTCAGTCCCGCCAGCGCCGCCGTCACCTGGGCACCGTCACGCTGGCTCCGGAGCCGCTCCAGACCGGCCCGCTGGGCTCGTTCGGCCGCCTCGTCGATATAGAGCGTGCTGACGCGCGCGTGGGCCGGGTCGAGGAAGGCGTTGACGCCGACGATGGTCCGCTCCCCTTTCTCCACGGCCTTCTGGTCCTGGTAGGCGCTCTCGGCGATCTCCCGCTGCGGGTAGCCATTCTCGATTGCCGCCACCATGCCGCCCATGCCGTCGATCACATCGAAATGCCGGCGCGCCTCGCGTTCCAGATCCGCGGTCAGCTTCTCGATGCAGTACGAGCCGCCGAGCGGATCCACCACGTCGGCCACACCGGTCTCGTGCGCCAGGATCTGCTGCGTCCTGAGGGCGAGCAGGGCCGCCTCTTCCGTGGGCAACGACAGCGCTTCGTCGAGGGCGTTGGTGTGGAGCGACTGCGCCCCGCCGAGCACCGCGGCGAGCGCCTGGATCGCCGTCCGCACCACGTTGTTCCATGGCTGCTGCGCCGTGAGCGTCACGCCCGCCGTCTGGGCGTGAAAGCGCAACTGCCACGAGCGCGGGTCGCGGGCGGCGAAGCGGTCGCGCATCACCTGCGCCCAGATCCGTCGTGCGGCGCGGTACTTCGCCACCTCCTCCAGGAGATCGTTGTGCGCGTTGAAGAAGAAAGAGAGCCGCGGCGCAAAGCGATCGACGGCCAACCCGGCGTCCACCGCGTGCTGCACGTATTCGATGCCGTCGCGCAGCGTGAACGCCAGCTCCTGTGCCGCTGTCGCGCCGGCTTCGCGGATGTGATAGCCGCTCACCGAGATGGTGTTCCAGCGCGGCACCTCGCGCGTGCAGAACGCGAACACGTCCGTGACCAGCCGCATGGAGGGGCGCGGCGGGAAGATGTATTCCTTTTGCGCGATGAACTCTTTCAGGATGTCGTTCTGGATCGTGCCCGAGAGCGTCTGCCACGATGCACCCTGCCGCTCGGCGACGACCAGATACATCGCGAAGATCATTGCCGCCGGCGAATTGATGGTCATCGAGGTGGTGACCTGGCCGAGCGGGATGGCGTCGAACAGCGCCTCCATATCGGCGAGCGAAGCGACGGATACACCGCACTTCCCCACTTCGCCGAGCGACAACG
>DATMDI010000520.1:0-3705 GCA_035557875.1 Vicinamibacterales bacterium | reverse complement strand
CACAGTGCCGGCATCCGCGGCGTGATCGAGCTCTGCCGGCGCGTGGCCGGCACGTCGGTCCCGGTGCTCGTGCTGGGAGAGACCGGCACCGGGAAAGAGCTGGTGGCGCGCGCCATCCATGCCGAAGGATCGCGGCGCGAGGCGCCGTTCGTGGCGGTCAACTGCGCGGCGTTGCCCGAAGCGCTGCTGGAGAGCGAGCTCTTCGGCCACGTGCGCGGCGCCTTCACCGGCGCCACCATGACCAAGCGCGGCAAGTTCGCGCTCGCCGACGGCGGCTCGATCTTCCTCGACGAGATCGGCACGATGAGCGGCGCCATCCAGTCGAAGCTGCTGCGGGTGCTGCAGGAACGCGAGTTCGAGCCGCTCGGCGCCGAGCGCACGCAGAAGGTGGACGTGCGCGTGATCGCGGCCACCAACCGCGATCTGAAGCAGATGGTGGCGGACGGCAAGTTCCAGGAAGACCTCTACTACCGTCTCAACGTCATCCCGCTCGTGCTGCCGCCGCTGCGCGAGCGGCCCGACGACATTCCGGTACTCATCGACCACTTCGTGGAGAAGCACCGGCAGCGCACCGGCAAACGCATCGACCGCCTCGAGCCCGAGGTCCTCGACACGCTGCGCAGCTACAACTGGCCCGGCAACGTGCGCGAGCTCGAAAACACCATCGAGCGCGCCGTGGTACTGGCCACCGGTCCGATAATCACCGCCGCGGCGGTCTCGCTGCTCGGCGCCACCTCGTCGCAGTCTTCGGGGCTCCCCTCCCCCCGCCTGCACCAGAACATCGAGTGGGTCGAGCGGGAGACCATCCGCCGGGCGCTGCAGCAGGCGGGCGGCGTGAAGAAGGACGCGGCCGAGCTGATGGGCATCAGCCAGCGCGCGCTGAGCTATTACCTGGCCAAGTACCGCATCGACTGACGGCGGGGCTGAAGCCCCGCCACGATTTGAGCTGACCGGTGTCCGTACGGCGCGGCTTCAGCCGCGCCGCGCTTTCCGGGCGCGTGATCGCTTACCACTCAGGTAAGCCGATCGGCGCACCGCGCGGCCGATTCGCGCATGAAACCGCGGCGCATCCGCACCGGAGCGCACGGTCGCGCTCCGGCACCCGGCTTGCAGCCAGCCATCACACCTGCCCCCAGTGCTTGATTGCCCGCCCTTCGGTCGGGCGTGCTTGATTGCCCGCCCTTCGGTCGGGCGTGCTCGATTGCCCGCCCTTTGGGCGGGCGTCGGTGTGGATAGAGCCTCCGCCATGAGACATCGTTCGTTGCGATCGACCCTTCTTGGCGTCGCGTGCCTGCTCGCGCTGCCCGCGTCACCGGCCGCGCCGCGTCCAGTAGCGAAGGCGGCCCAGGCCGCCGAACCACGCACCATCGAGGTCGTGGCCAGGCGCTTCGCGTTCGAGCCGGCTGAAATCCAGGTGACCGTGGGCGAGCGCGTCCGCCTGCTCGTGCGGAGCGCCGACGGCCTGCACGGCATCGAGATCAAGAAAGTGAAGGTCGCCAAGGAGATTCCGCGCGGCACCAAGCCCGTGACCATCGAGTTCACCGCCGACGAGGCCGGCCGCTACCCGATCCTCTGCTCGGAGTTCTGCGGTGACGGTCACGACGACATGAAGGGCACCCTGGTCGTCCTCGCCAAGGACGCGGCCCCCGCGCCGCCCCCGGCCGACCCACCAGCGCCCCAGAACTGAACCCCACCAAAGGAGAATCGATGCGTTTCCGTATCTTGACCCTGCTGGTCGCAGCTGCGGTCTTTGCCGCCACGGCCGCCTGTGACGAGGCGCTCTCGTCGCTGACAGGACCGACGCCGGACCTCGAACCCACTTTCAGCAGCATCCAGAAAGAGATCTTCGACACCACCGACCCGTCAGGGCGTCTGGCGTGTACCACCTGCCACACGTCGGCGGGCGGCAGGATACCGCCGGCCGGCCTCGACCTCACGGCCGGCACCTCCTACAGCCGCCTCGTGGGCGTGTCGAGCGTCGAGAGACCCGGTGTTCTGCGGGTGGCCGCCGGTGATCCAGGGAACAGCTACATGATCCACAAGCTCGAAGGCGGCCCCAACATCCTCGGCACACGGATGCCGCGCGGCACCGGGCCGTATCTCGAACCCGGACAGATGCTCGTGATCCGGCGCTGGATCGAGCTCGGTGCAGCCAATGATTAGGAGCCACTTGATGACTGCGTGCAGAACGTTCGTGCTGTTGCCGGCCCTGGTGGCGGCGCTCTCCGCCGCCGCGCAGGCGCAGACCCCGCCGGCCCCTCCGGCCAACGCCGAAGGCGCTGCGGCGCAGGCGGCCCCGGCGGGCGACGACGATCCCGATCGCGACTTCAACCGGTCGCAGCCCGACTTCGTGGTGACCACGTTGCCGACCACGCTCCGATTGCCGAAGTACAAGAGCGCGTTCCGTGTCACCCACCGCTTCGGGCGGCCGCTGGGCGGCGGCGACTTCGGCGATCTGGCGGAGGACCTCTTCGGTCTCGACTCCGGCGCGCAGATCGGTCTCGAGTACCGCTTCGGGTTGATGCGCGGTTTACAGGTGGGTATCCACCGCACCAGCGACCGCACCATTGAGTTCTTCACGCAGTACAGCGTGTGGTCGCAGCCCGACGCGCCGATCGGCCTGGGGATCATCGCCTCGATGGACGGCACCGACAATTTCACCGACAGCTACGCGCCCGCACTCGGCGTGGTGATATCGCGCGAACTGGGGCGGTACGGCGCCGTCTATGTGGAACCGATCTGGGTGAACAACTCCAACCGGCTGCCGTCGGAACTGGTGGACGACAACGACACGTTCATGGTGGGACTCGGGGCACGCGTTCGCATCCGGCCCACGCTCTACGTCGTCGGCGAGTTCATGCCGCGCACGGGCAATACGCCGGGCGTGAACCACGGCACGTTCGGCATCGAGAAAGTGGTCGGCGGCCACTCGTTTCAGCTGAATTTCTCGGACGGTTTCGGGACGACGATGGGCCAACTCGCGCGCGGCGGCACCGGCAGCGAGGACTGGTATCTGGGCTTCCACATCTCGCGGAAGTTCTTCTGAACAGGAGCGGGACGATGACCAGACACATTCTCATGGCGGCGGCGTTCGTGGCGGCCGGTCTCGCGGCCGGGTGCGGTGGCGACAGCGACCCATCCACCGGCCCGTCCGGGGGCGGCGGCGGGGGCGGCGGCGGCTCCACGAACATCACAACCATCACCATCACGTCGAGCGGCGTCTCGCCGCGAGACATCACCGTGCCGCTGGGCTCGCGCGTGACGTTTCAGAATAACGACTCGCAGCCCCACACAATGAACTCCGATCCGCATCCCGAGCATTCGGACTGCCCGCCACTCAACCCCGGCTTCATCGTCCCCGGCGCAAGCGGAATCACAGAGAATCTAAATACGGCGCGCGTGTGCGGGTACCACGACCACAATCAGCCGAGTAACACGAACCTGCAGGGCACGATCAGAATTCAGTAGGTCAGGTAGGTCAGGTAGGTCAGGTGGGTCGGGTGGGCCGGGTAGGGAGTTTGGTGGGTCGCCTACCCGACCCCCTACCTGGCCCACCTGACCTACCTGACCATCAGATTCACTCGGCGGTCTCCCCCGGCTTCAGCTCCAGCACCTCCACACCCGCGGGCACGAGCGCCTTCAACTCCGCCGGGGTGCCGGTCAGCAGCGCGAAGGTGCCCCAGTGCATCGGCACGACCTGGCGGA
>DATMDI010000519.1:0-3174 GCA_035557875.1 Vicinamibacterales bacterium | reverse complement strand
GGCCGCGCGCTCTGGAGCCAGTCGATCTATGAGAACGAGTTCGTGAAGCAGGACGGCGTGTGGAAGTTCAAGACCATGCACGTCTACCCGCGCTTCATCGTGGACGCCGAAAAGGGCTGGGCGAAAGACGCGCAGCCCGCGCCGGGGCCCAGCCGCGAGTTCCCGCCCGACCGGCCCCCGACCGAGACCTACGAGATCTATCCCCGCTTCCACGTTGCGCCGCTGCACTTCGACCACCCGGTGACGGGGCGCCCGCCGCAGTACCCGGAGGGAACGAAGGCGGTGTCCGCCTCCGCCAAGGCTGCGGCGGACAAGCCGCGTTCGCCCTCGACCACCCCAACGGCCCCCGCTGCCGTGAAGACGGCCGGGGCTCTGGCGTCGCTGCTCGCGGCAACAGAGCGGTCGATCGAGCGCAGCAAGGCCTATCACGCCTCCGAGAACCTCGCCACGGCCTACGGCTATTACATCGACGAGTTCGCGTGGGATCAGACTGCCGACATCTTTTCGCGCGACGGCTGGAAGGAACTCTCGTACGTCGGGACCTACGTCGGCCGGGAGCGAGTCCGGGAGTCGATGAAACGGCGCTACCCGAACCCCAAGTCGCCGAACTTCCTCACGCTGCACCAGGTCGTGCAGCCGGTCATCCACGTGTCGGCGGATGGACGGAGCGCGAAGATTCGCGGCCGGCTGCTTCAGATGGGCGGACCGGCCGGCGGCGAGGGATCCTGGATCTCGGGAATCTACGAGAACACGTCCGTGGACGAGCAGGGTACGTGGAAAATCTCGGGCATGGACTTGGACTACGTGTGGCAGGCGCCGTCACGCGGCGGCTGGGTGCGGGTCAAGGAGCCTCCCACCGCGCCGCAGGTGACGCTGACACCGGAGTTCCCGCCCGACCGTCCGCTCCGCGGCTCGATCGCGCCGCCGTTCCCCCAGGTGCACGCGATGCCGTTCCACTACAAGAACCCGGTCTCGGGCCGGGTGCCACCCGTGCTGCTGCCTTAGTACGTGGGGGCCGCCTTCAGGCGGCCCGTCCTGGGCCGGCTCAAGCCGGCCCCCACGAATCCGGAGCCGTTAGACTAGCCTACGTGCCGCAGAACGTGACGTAGCGCCGCTCGCCAGGGCCGGGAGCGCTGAACGCCGGCAGGTCGCGGGTGTGGTCGTACGGTGACGCCAACACGTCGAGGAGCCGCTCCATCACCGACAGGTCGTGATTGGTGGTCGCGGCCGTGAGCGCCTCCTCCACGTTGTGATTGCGCGGGATGAAGGCCGGGTTGTGCTGCCGCATCAGCCCGTCGGCTTCGGCCGGCGACTGCGGCTGCCGCCCGCGGCGCGCCTGCCAACGACAGTGCCAGGCCTCGAGCTCCGGATCCGCACCCGTGGCGTCCGCGAGCAGACGCCCACGGGTGAGCGACCGGAAGGTGTTGGTGTAGTCGGCCGACCGGCGCTGCATCCAACCGAGGAGGTCGTTGACCAGCGCCTCGTCGTCCTCCTCCCGCGTGAAGAGCCCGAGCTTGGCTCGCATGCCTTCCAGCCGGTGCTGATCGAAGAGGTCCGGAAAGCGTGCGAGCGCTTCGGTGGCCCGCTCGACCGCGCGATCGCTGTCCGCATCGAACAGCGGCAGCATCGACTCGGCCAGTCGTGCCAGGTTCCACTGCGCGATCGGCGGCTGATTGCCGTAGGCGTATCGCCCGGCCTCGTCGATCGAGCTGAACACCGTGGCCGGGTCGTAGGTGTCCATGAAGGCGCAGGGGCCGTAGTCGATGGTTTCGCCGGAGAGCGCCATGTTGTCGGTGTTCATCACGCCGTGGATGAACCCGACCAGCTGCCAGCGGGCGATCAGCGACGCCTGGCGGGCCACGATTGCGCGAAACAGATCCAGGTGCGGTTCGGACGACTCCGCGAGTTCCGGGTAGTGGCGCGCGCGGGTGTAGTCGGCCAGCGCCCGCGTCGCCGCCGCATCCTCGTGTGCCGCCGCCCATTGCATGGTGCCGACGCGGATGTGGCTCGCGGCCACGCGCGTGAGCACGGCGCCGTCGAGCCGGCCTTCGCGATACACCGGCTCCCCGGTCGTCACCACGGCCAGGCTCCGGGTGGTGGGAATGCCCAGCGCATACATCGCCTCGCTGATGATGTATTCCCGCAGCATCGGCCCCAGCGCCGCGCGCCCGTCGCCACGGCGGGAGTAGCGCGTCTTCCCGGCCCCCTTCAGTTGAATGTCCACGCGCTCGCCGGACGGCGTCACCTGCTCGCCGAGCAGGATTGCGCGGCCGTCGCCGAGCGCGGTGAAGTGGCCGAACTGGTGGCCGGCGTACGCCTGGGCGATCGGTCGAGCGCCCTCCGGCGCGGTGTTCCCGGCGAATATGGCGGCGCCTTCGGGGCTCTCGAGCCTTTCCGGGTCGAGTCCAAGCCCGGTCGCCAACGGCCGGTTGAACGCGACCAGCCGCGGCTCGCGAACCGCCGTTGGCTCCGCATGCGAGTAGAAGATCTGCGGCAGATCCGCGTAGGTGTGCTCGAGGCGCCAGCCTGCCATGGTGACGATCATACTGGCGACCGTTCGACGTACCGTCGCGCCATGGGAGAATTGTGGATGCCTTCCTCACGCAACTCCTCATCGAAGGGGGGCTTCCCGACACTCGGGCTTTCCGAAACCCTGCTGTCGGCTGTGACCGCGCTCGGCTACGAGGAACCGACGCCGGTCCAGCGGGAGACGATCCCCGTCATGCTCCGCGGCAGCGATTTGCTCGCTCAGGCCGCCACTGGAACCGGCAAGACCGCCGCCTTCGCCCTCCCCATGATCCAGCGCCTCAGTGAGCCGGCGCCACCAGTGGGCACGTCGCACGAAGAGCGTGCCGAACGCTCGCGACGGGCTGCCGGCATTCACGAAGATCGACCGCGACTCGTAGGCAGCAGGAAGCAGTCGAAGGCGGCCCCTGCCGGTGGTCTCGTACTCGTCCCGACACGCGAGCTGGCGATGCAGGTCAGTGAGGCGATCCACAAGTACGCAGACGGGACCGGCATCATCGTCGTCCCGCTCTACGGCGGTGCAGCGATGGAGCAGCAGATTCGCGCACTCGATCGCGGCGCGCACATCGTCGTCGCCACGCCGGGCCGCGCGCTGGATCACATCCGCCGCGAGACCTTGCGTCTCGACGGCATTCGCGTCCTCGTGCT
>DATMDI010000518.1:0-5464 GCA_035557875.1 Vicinamibacterales bacterium | reverse complement strand
GCCGCGGGTGCCGAACAGCTCCGACGCCGCTTCGGCGATCGGCAGCGCCGATCCCGCGATGCGAGCGGCCGGCAGCACGTGCTGAACCGCGGCGTTCAGCAGCACGTAGACGAGCACGACGATGGCGACGCCGCCGATCATCGCGCGCGGGAGATTGCGGCCCGGCTCGACGTCTTCGCCGGCGAAATAGCCGCCGCTCTGCCACCCGTCGTAGGCGGTGATCGCCAGCTGCAGCGCCAGCGCCAGCGGGACGAGACCGATCAGCCGCAGGCCGCTGTCCGGGGTGGCTGCGGGCACGGCAGCAGGCTCCGTCGCAAAGAGCGCGATCACCAGGGCGCCGAACGCCACGGCCTTGATCAAGCTCGTCGCTTCCTGAAGGCGGCTGCTCGCCTTCATGCCGGTGAGCTGCAGCGCCGCGACCAGCACGATCGACGCGGACGCGACGAGCGGCTGGTGCGGCGCCAGCCGCGGCGCCAGCATGCCGAGGTACTCGGCCGCGGACACGCCCACGTAGGCCACCGCCGCACAGTTGGCCAGCCAGTCAGCCGAGCCGGCGACGAAGCCGAAGCTGTCGCCGAGGGCGCGGCGCGCGAACACATAGAACCCGCCGGATTTCGGCACCGCCGTGGCGAGCTCGGCGAGGCACGCCGCTGCGGCCATCGCGAACAGTCCGGCCACGACCCAGACCACCAGCGCCATCGCCGCCGATCCGGTGTGCGCCATGATCGGCCCCGGCGTCCGCAGCACGCCGGCGCCGATCGTGCCGCCGACCACGACGGCCAGGCCGAACCACACGCCGAGAATGCGGAGGAGAGGCACTAGCGGCGCCCCAATGGCCTCGTCAGGCAGGTGGGACCGCCGCCGCCTTTGAGGCTGATCTCGCTGCCTTCGTACTCCACCACCGTCGCGCCGGCGCGCTCGAGCGAGCGCCGGGTGCCGGGGTTGCCCGCCAGCATCAGGCAGAGGCGGGGCGCGATTGCCAGCACGTTGGTGCCCATCGAATCGAATTCGTCGTCCGGGGTCTCGACCAGCGCGATGCCGCGGTCGAGGAGCCGCTCCCGGAACGGTACCGGCAGCAGACGCGAGTAGACGGCCGCGAGGTCGCGGTCCACGGGGCTGATGAGCGACATGAGGTGCATTACGTCGCCCGGGCCGCGCCAATGGGGCAGTGGCACTTCGAGCACCGTCACGGCATCGTCGAGGATGGCGGCGAACTGGCGGATGCCCTCGGCGTTCGTGCGGTAGCCACGGCCGACGGCTACCGTCCGGTCGTCGAACCACACGACGTCGCCCCCCTCGATCAGCCCGGGCGGCTCGACGGTGCCGATCACGCGCGCGGGCCCGTCCGCCGCGAACGTGTGGGCCTGCGCCCCTGGCTCGGCGGTCCGGAGCGGCTTGCCCATCGAGCAGAGGACGATGCCGGACGGTGTCACGAGCGACGCGTCGCGCGTATAGATCGAGTCGATGGTCGCCGCCGCATCCGGCGGCAGGAAGAGCGGTTCAGCGCCGTCAGCCGTGAGCGCCTCGAGAAAGGCGTCGTACTGCCGGCACGCGAGCGTGAAGTCCGGCACGGCCGTGAAGCGGTGCGCCTGCCACTGCGACGCGAGGGCTGCGTCGCTCACGAACGCGTCGCGGGCATGCTTGACCAGCACCTGGGTCAGGCGCCCGTACTCGTTCAGAGCCGGACGCGAATCCGCTATTTCCATCGCGTCAGGATGGTTTCACGATCGAAGAGCGCCACGCCAAGCCGCATCAGGCCGGCGCTGATCGCAGCCAGTACCGCGCTGACGAGCAGGATGATCGGCATCGTCACCACGAAGCCGGCGGTGAGCTGGGCGACGAGCAGCCCCGTCAGCGGCAGCACCACGAGCACGGCGAGCTGCTGGGCGCTGCGGGCATCGTTGACCCGCGACGAGACGCATACGGCCAGCGTGAGCGACACCAGCGCGGCCATCGGACCCAGGAGGAACAGCACGCCGAGGGAGCGCGGCGCGAGCAGCACGAGAAAGACGCCGGGCCGCGCGAGGGCCGCCGCCACCGCGAGGTTGAGCGCGAAGCAGAGGAGCGACAGCGCGAGCGCAGGAAGGAACGCGCCGAGTATCTTGGCGAAGAGCAGCTCGAAGGTGCTGATGGGCGTCGCGAGCAGCGGCTCGAGCGAGCGTGCCTGCTTCTCGCCGATCACGCTGTAGGCGGCGAGCGACATCGCCGCCGCCACCGGCGACAGCACGAGCATGACGAGGAACTGCTGGAAAATCACCGCCTGGATTGCGGATTCCGGATCGAGGACGCGGGCCCACGGCTGGTCGCGATAGAGCCCGAGCGCAAGCTGCAGATCGGACGAGTCCGATAGCCGTTCCCCGGTGAACGCCGGGATCAGAACGACCACGAACACGGGCAGGAAGATCGCGACGGCGCCGGTGAAGAGGCTTGGCCAGAAGAGACCCGGCCGTCCCCGCAGGTCCAGGAGCTCCTTGCCGAGCAGGGCCAGCACGCGCGGCATGTTCATGGCCGGTCGCCTTTGAGGAGACTCAGATAGACCTGTTCGAGCGAGGGCTTCTCGATCTCCACCGCCTCGATGTCGGCGCCTGCCTCGACGAGGCGCCTGACGATGGCGGGCGTCTGCCGCGGCGCGTCGCTGGAGAAGCCGATCGAGATCACGTGCCGCTCGACGCGCACGTCCGTCACGCCGGCGCCGCGCAAGACGTCCGCGTAGTGCGCCGCGGCGTCAGCCAGCGTGACGCGGACGCGGGCGCCGAACAGGCGGGCCCGAAGCGCCTCGGGACTGTCCACGGCGACGACGTGGGTATTGAGCAGGGCGACGCGATCGGCCAGCCGGTCCACCTCGTCGAGGTTGTGCGTCGAGATCATGACCGCCCGCCGATCGTCGCGCAGGCGCAGCACCAGCTCGCGAACGTCACGGGCGCTCTCCGGATCGAGGCCGGAGGTCGGCTCGTCGAGCAGCACGACCGCCGGGTCGTGGAGGAGGGTTCGCGCCAGCGCGACCCGTTGGCGCAGCCCTTTCGAGAGCACCGCGGTGGGCTCGGCCGCACGATCGCGGATGCCGAACAGGTCCATCGCCGCGTCCACCGCTCGCTCGGGCTGCGGCAGACCATGCAGCCTGGCGTACACGCGAAGGTTCTGGCCCACCGTGAGACGGTCCCACAGCCCCGGCGTCTCGGTCAGGAATCCGGTCGCGGCCCGCAGCGCCGCCATATCGCCAGATGTCGCCTCGCCGCGAAAACGGACCGTGCCCGACGACGGCGTGATGAGCCCTGCCAGCATCCGCAGCGTGGTCGTCTTGCCGGCGCCGTTGGGTCCGACCAGGGCGAAGATCTCGCCCCGGCCGAGCTCGAACGACACACGCTCGACGGCGACGCGCGCGCCGAACGTCTTCGTGAGCGTGTCCGCGGCGAGCATCGGGGCGGTCGTCAGCGCGACGGGAACTCGTAGCAGCCAGGCGTGACGAGGAGGGTACCGTGGCGCCCGAACGAGAGGCTGGTGGGTCCGATCAGGCCGGCGCCGTAAAACTGCACCGTGCGGATCTTGTCGCCCTGGCCGTCGTACACGTAGGTGAACGGCACCGCCAGCGAGATCCACAGTTCGCCGTCCGGACTCACGGCGGCGGCGCGAATGACCGGCGCCACGAACGGCACCTCGCGATCCTCCACGCGCCGTCGCGGCCACTTCGTCGGCTGCGCGTCGAGCAGGAGGTCGAGCTCGGTGCCTTCGATGTGCCGCTCGAAGAGCAGCGTTCCGTCCGCCGAGTACTTGCGGAACGCCGGCCGGCCGGTGATGAAGACGAAGTAGAAGCCGCCGGACGAGTCTGCCAGCGGCAGGCCGGCGTTGTGCGCAAGGTGCAGCTCGCGGTCCGACTCGAAACCGGTTGGACGCAGCTCCCCGAAAGTGAGCGTGGGGTAGCCAGCCGGCGTGTAGGCCGTGACCAGCGCGCCGCTCTCGGGATGACTGAGCAGCAGCCGGTTGTTGGCGAAGTTCACCGAACCGGTGCCGTTGAGGAGCAGGTTGTCCATGACGACCTGCGCCGCCGGCTGCCCCCGCAGATAGAAGCCGGCCGTCCTCACGCCTCCGGGGTCGAAGACCTGAACCCGCTGACGGTTGCGGGGAGCGTCAGCCACGACGATTCGGCCGTCGTTGTTGACGTCGAAACCCTTGGGCTGAATCAGGCGGCCTTCTTCCTGGCCGATATCCACCAGCCGGCGTGCAGCGCTGCGCGCGGCGTCGACCGCGAACACGGCGTGCGCGCGGCGGTCGAACACGTAATACGTGCCGTCCGGGCCCTGCTGGAATCCGACCGCGTCGGTGAAGAGGCCGGCGATGTGTGGCGGCAGCCCGCCGATCGATCGCAAGGTCTCGACGCGCAAGGCCTCGCCGGGCATGACCGCGAGCACGACCAGCACGACTGTGACAGTGACGAACGCGCGCATCGGCAGTTCAGTAGACACTAGCCGACACCGGAGGCGCCCGTCATCTTGCCGGCACCGGCTGCCGGAGATACACCCACTGGTCGAAGAAGCTGTCGAGGCGCCGGCCGCTCGAGCGCTCGACGGCGCGCTGAAAATCGCCCGTCGTCACCGACCGGCCGGCGTACTCCCTGGTGTAGTCGCGAATGGCGTTCCAGAACGCGGCATCGCCCAACGCGGCGCGCAGTTCGTGCAGGACCAGCGCGCCCTTCTGGTACACGAGCGCGCGATCGTCGGCGGTGGGGCGGTTCCAGTCGGGGAACACCAGCGGCTTCTCGCCGCCCGCGTCGCGGATGCGTTCCACGCGCCGCCGCCATCCCTCCACGTCGGCCAGATAGATGTCTCGACCACGCACGTGCTCCTTGTAGGCGGCCGCCATGTAGGTCGCGAACCCTTCGTTCAGCCAGAAGTGCGTCCACTCGCGATTGGTGACGAGAATGCCCCACCACTGGTGCGCCAGCTCGTGGGCGATGAGCGACGTGGCCGTGGCATCGGTCATCACCGCTCGCCCGTAGGCCTCGGACATATGGGACAGGCCCGCCAGTTCCTGTCCGGCGCTCGTTGCCACCAGCGCCTGTGCGTACGACTCGCCCGGATATGGCACCCCGGCCCGCTCCTCGAAGAAGCCGGCCATCGCCGGCGTGTCGCGGAACACGGTCTGGAGCTCGGCTTCGGAAAACCCGCGCCCGAGATAGCGCAGCGCCAGCCGGTCGCGGCTGGCGTTCGCCTCGGTGAAGGCGCCGGCGACGAATCCGAACGTGAAGGTGGGGACCTCGCGGTCCTGCCGCCACGTCGTGATCGTCCGCCCGTTCACCGTGCGGTTGCCCGTGTCGCGCCCGCTGCCCGCCGCACGCCAGCCCGCCGGCATGGAGACCGCGAGATCGAGCGTCGCGCGGTCGGACGGCCCGTCCACCGCCACCATCCACTGGCTGGTCGAGAAGGTGGTGTAGGCCTGCGCGCTCGCGGCGAGAAGCGTCAGGCCGTTG
>DATMDI010000517.1:0-3116 GCA_035557875.1 Vicinamibacterales bacterium | reverse complement strand
AGCGCAGCGGCCCGCAACAAGGAGACGAAGATTCCCGACGTGCCCGTCATTTTCTCCAAGGTGCCGACGACGGTGAACGGCCCGTTCGACGACATCCCGGTGGATCGCACGGTCACGCAGCAGGTGGACTGGGAAGTGGAGCTCGGCGTCATCATCGGCACGCCGGGCAAGAACATCGTCAAGGCCGACGCGCTCGCGCACGTCTTTGGCTACACGGTGATCAACGACATCAGCGCCCGCGACGTCCAGATCGCGCACGGAGGCCAGTGGTTCAAGGGCAAGAGCCTCGACGGCTCGTGCCCGATGGGGCCGTACGTGGTCACCGCCGACGAGTTCGGCGATCCGCAGTCCAAGCGGCTGATGTGCCGCGTCAACGGCGTCACCAAACAGGACGCGAGCACGTCCGACATGATCTTTCCCGTCGCCACGATCATCGAGTGGCTCTCGAAGGGGCTCACGCTCGAGGCCGGTGACGTGATCGCCACCGGCACGCCGCAGGGCGTCGGCATGGGCCGCACGCCGCAGGAGTTCCTCCAGGACGGCGACGTGGTCGACACCGAGATCGAAGGCATCGGCACGCTGCGCAATACCGTTCGAGGATGACTGGGGACGGGATGAGCGACGCGCCGGCAAGCGATCGTCAGGCCATCCGCGAGCTGGTCGAGAACTGGGTGCTGTGGCGCGACGCCGGCCACTGGGACCGCTTCGCCACCGTCTGGCATGACGACGGCTGGATGACCGCCACCTGGTTCCAGGGTCCGGCGCGCGACTTCATCGCCGTCAGCAGGCAGGGTTTCGAGCGCGGCGTCAACATCCTGCACTTCCTCGGCGGGTTCACCTGCGAGGTCGCCGGCGATCGCGCCGTCTCGCAGGTGAAGATGACGATCAACCAGCGCGCCGAAGTCGATGGCGTGCTGGTGGACGTGGTCTGCACCGGGCGCTTCTACGACTTCCACGAGAAGCGCGCGGGCCGCTGGGGCATCGTGCGCCGCCAGCCGATCTACGAGAAGGACCGGATGGATCCGGTGGATCCCGGCGCCCGCCTGGCCCTCGATCCCGAGCGGCTGGCATCGTTCCCCGAGGGCTATCGCCACCTGGGGTATCTCCAATCGAAGGTCGGCTTCACGGTGAAGCCCGGCCTGCCAGGCCTGCGCGGTCCGGCCGTCGAGAAGGTCTACGCCGAAGGCGCGGCCTGGCTGGCGGGCTCGCCGACGCCCGGTGTTCCCCTCTGAACGTTCGCATGCACACCAGGAAACTCGGTCCCTTCGACGTGTCGGCCCTCGGGTTCGGCTGCATGAGCCTGTCGCACGCCTACGGCACGCCGCCGCCGCCCGAGACCGCCGCGGCCGTGCTGCACGAGGCGCTCGACGCGGGCTACACCCACGTGGACACGGCGGCGCTCTACGGGTTTGGCGCCAACGAGACGCTGATCGGCAAGACGCTCGCCGGACGCCGCAAGGAATTCGTGCTGGCCAGCAAGTGCGGCATGTTCCGCAATGCCCAGGGGCAGCGCGAGATCGACGGGCGGCCCGAGGCCATCCTCCGGACGTGCGACGACAGCCTGTCGCGGCTCGAGACCGATGTCATCGACCTCTACTACCTGCACCGGTGGGACAAGAAGGTGCCGGTCGAAGAGAGCATCGGCGCCCTGGCCCGCCTGGTCGAGGCCGGCAAGGTGCGCGCGATCGGAATGAGCGAAGTCTCGGCGCCGACGATTCGCCGCGCCCACGCCGTGCACCCGATCGCCGCCGTGCAGACCGAGTACTCGCTGTGGACCCGCAACGCCGAAGTGGCGGTACTCGACACCTGCCGCGAGCTCGGCATCGCGTTCGTCGCGTTCAGTCCACTCGCTCGCGGCTTCCTCACCGGCGAGCTTCGCGACGTCTCGGGGCTGCCGCCCAAGGACATCCGCCTCGCGATGCCGCGGTTCCAGGCCGGCCACTTCGAGAAGAACCTGCAGCTGCTCGACGGCTTCGCGGCGGTGGCACGCGAGCAGGGCTGCACGATGGGCCAGCTCGCACTCGCCTGGTTGCTGGCGCGGGCGCCGCACATCATTCCGATTCCAGGGACGACGCGAATCGACCACCTGCGCGAGAACCTTGGCGCGCTCGCCCTGACGCTGGCACCCAGCACCGTGGTCAAACTCGACGGCCTGATCAACCCGCGCACCGTCTCCGGACCCCGCTACAACGCCGCCACGCTGCCGGAAATCGACACCGAGGACGTGTAGCCCGAGGCTCGCTGGCATCAGCGAGCCTCGGGTGTCGGCTCAGGGCTCAGGCAAAACCTTCGAACGCTGGGAGTATTGCTTGAGCCTTGAGCCTTGAGCCCTGAGCCTTCCAGCGAAGCCGTCCTAGCGCGCGGCGGTCGTCGTGTTCGGGCGCACGGCTGCGGGCGCCGGCGTGGAGGCGGCGAACGCGGCCACCGCGGCCATGTCCTGCACCGACATGCTGGTGACGATCGGCTTCATCAGCTCGGCCCAGGGGCCGCGCCGCGCGCCGGTCTTCATGTCGAAGAGCTGCCGCACGGTGTAGCTCGGCGAGCGCCCCGCCAGCGCCGGCACCGGGCCGATGCCTTCGAGATTCGCACCGTGGCAGGTCGAGCACTGATACTTCGCCGCCAGCTGCTTGCCGCGATTGAGGGTGCCCGGCAGGACGTAGGCGGTCCAGGACATGCGGGTGTCGCGCGCCTCGGCGCGCAGGTTGTCGTCCGGGATCTCGACCATCTCGCCGGCGGGTATCGGCACCTGTCCGCCGCCCTCGTTTGCGGGAACGCCCATGTGCATCCCGCCCTGGAGCCGCACCTTCGGCGCCGTCTTCGACTCCACCACCTTGATGCGGCGCGGGTACGGCTGCTGCGAGAAATACTGCGCCGCGGCCAGATCCTCTTCTCGCGTCGTCGCCTTGGCGAAGTTGATCATGTTGTTGGTGTTCGCCTTCCGCGGATCGGCGCTCTTGCGCAGCCCGTCCCGGAAGTCCTGCATCTGCTGCATGAAGTAGGTCGGGTGATAGGCGCTGATCGGAGCGTTCTCCGGCCGGCCGGAGCCGTCGGGCAGGTGACACAGGCTGCACTGGCGCACGCCCTGCTTCCCGAACTTGGCGATGTCGGGCATGGTC
>DATMDI010000516.1:0-3262 GCA_035557875.1 Vicinamibacterales bacterium | reverse complement strand
CCAGCGGCGATGTCGAGCTGCTGAGCATCGAGATGCTCGAGGAGCACGCGCGCCGGCTCGCGGCGTTGCTCTCGATCGCGCCGCGCAGTCACGGTAACGCCCGCGCGCACCTCCGCCGGCTCAGGGACCACATGTCGGCGCTTCGCGAGGTGTACGCCGAGCTGGCGGACGACGCCCTCCAGGAGGCGGTGTCGCCCGCAGCGGAATGGCTGCTCGACAACTTCCACGTGGTGTCGGCGGCGGCCCGCGACATCCACCACGACCTGCCGGCGTCGTACTTCAAGCGCTTGCCGCGCGTGGCCGCCGACGAGTTTGCCGGTCTGCCGCGTATCTACGCGCTGGCGGTCGAGCTCATCGGCTCGAGTGCGGGCCGGCTCGACGCGCAGCGGCTGCAGCGGTTCATCACCGCATTCCAGTCGATTACGCCGCTCACCATCGGCGAGCTCTGGGCCTGGCCCAGCGTGCTGAAGCTGGCCCTCATCGATCACCTCCGCGAGCGCGGCGACGTGCTGGCCGAGACACGGGCGCATCGCGTCGCCGCCGATCGCCTGGCGTCGGCGATCGAGTCGGTGCCCGACAGCGTCAGCGTCTGGCCGGAACACGTGCACCCGGCGTTCGTCACCCGGCTCCTTCGACGCTCGCGCGCGCTTGGCGCGATTGCTTCGACCATGCACAGGCAGCTCGACGCGCTGCTGTCGCACCGCGGCGAAACGATGGAGGACGCCATCCGGGTCGACGGGCAGCAGCAGGCGGCCGAGCAGGCCGCCGTCGCCAATCTCATCACCAGCCTGCGCTTCATCGGCACGTTCGACTGGAGCGAGTTCTTCGAGGGCGTCAGCCTGGTCGAGCAGGTGCTGCAGCGCGACCCCGCGGGCGTCTACAGCCAGATGGATTTCAGGAGCCGCGACCGCTACCGCCACGCGGTGGAGGAGCTGGCCCGGCCGACGGGGGAGGCGCAGCTGCTGCTGGCCCTCAAGAGCGTCGAACGCGCCCGGCAGGTGCACGTGCGCGCGCCCGACGATCGCGCGGCGCACGTGGGCTATCACCTGATTGGCGCCGGCCGCCGCCCGTTCGAGGTCAGCGTGGCGTGGCAGCCGGATCTGGCGCATCGCATCCGCCGGCTGTTCTTTGCCTGGGCAACGCCAGGCTACCTGGGGACGATTGCCGCCGGCACCGCGCTGCTCGTGGCCCTGGCCGTGGCCTACGCGCAACGGCAGGGATGGAGCGGCGTGGGGCTCGGCGTGGTGGCGCTGCTGACCGTGGTGCCGGCCAGCGAGCTGGTGATCCATCTGCTGCAGCGCCTGATCGGGGTACTGATCCCGCCTCGCCGGCTGCCGCGCATCGAGCTCGACCACGTGCCGGCGTCGGCGCGGACGATGGTCATCGTGCCGACGCTGCTCGACAGCGTCGCCCGGGTCGAGGAGCTCGTCGCGCACCTCGAAGTGCAGGCGCTCGGCAACCTCGACCCGCGGATCCACTTCGCGCTCCTCAGCGACTTTCCCGACGCCGCCACCGAGACGCAGCCGAAGGACGCCGAGATCCTCGAGGCGGCTCGCGCCGGCATCACCGCGCTCAACGCCCGGCACGCCGCCGATGGCGCTGACCGGTTCTTCCTGTTTCATCGCTTGCGGCAGTGGAACGCCCGCGAAGGGCTGTGGATGGGGTGGGAGCGCAAGCGCGGAAAGATCGAGGAGTTCAACCGGCTCCTGCGTGGCGCCACCGACACGAGCTTCGCCGTATCGGTCGGCGATCTGTCGATCCTGCCGGACGTCAAGTACTGCATCACGCTCGACAGCGACACCCGGTTGCCGCGCGGGGTCGCCCGCGAGCTGATCGGCATCATCATCCACCCGCTCAGCCGGCCCACGTTCGATCCGAGCGCCGGCCGCGTTACTGAAGGCTACGGCGTCCTGCAGCCGCGCATCAGCGTCACGTTCATGAGCGCGGCCGGTTCGCTCTTCGCCCGCCTCTATTCGGGCCACACGGGCGTGGACCCGTATACGACCGCGGTGTCCGACACCTATCAGGATCTCTTTGCCGAAGGGATCTTCACCGGCAAGGGGCTCTACGACGTGGACGCGTTCATAGCCGCGCTCGAGGATTCGGTACCGGAGAACGCGCTCCTGTCGCACGACCTTTTCGAAGGGCTGCACGCACGCGTCGCGCTGGTATCGGACGTCGAGCTTGTGGACGACTACCCGTCGAGCGTGCTGTCGCACGCGCGGCGGCAGCACCGGTGGGTGCGCGGCGACTGGCAGATCCTCTTCTGGCTGTTTCCCTTCGTGCCGTCGCGGCGCGGCCTCAAGCGCAACCCGCTGACGGCGATCGGGCGCTGGAAGATTCTCGACAACCTGCGGCGCAGCCTCGTGGCGCCGGCGCTCCTGGCGCTGCTGGTGGCGGGGTGGCTGGCGCTGCCCGGGCGTCCCGGCGTCTGGACGGCGGTCGTGGTGGTCGTGGCCGCCTCGCAGTTGCTGCCGGTGCTGGCGCGGCTGCTGATCGGCCCGGGCCGCTCGCAGTCCGTTCCCGTGTTCCTCACCAACCTGCGCCACGACGCCTCGACGGCGGTGGTGCAGGTGCTCCTCAGCCTGACGCTGCTCGCGTTCCACGCCTATGACGCCGTCCATGCGATTTCGTTGACGCTGGTGCGCCTCGTGGTGACGAAGCGCCGGCTGCTCGAGTGGGAGACGGCGGCGAGTACCGCGGCGCGCGCCGCGGGCCTCGTGGGCAGCCGCGGGCTCAGGCGCTTCGCGACCGAGATGGTGTGGAGTCCGGTCATTGCAGGCGCGGTGGGAGTGGCGGTGCTGCTCTGGCAGCGCGATGCCTTTCCGGTGGCCGCGCCGTTCCTGCTGTTGTGGGTCGCCGCGCCGGCGCTGGCCTACCGGCTGAGCATTCCGGCGGGTCCACGCGTCCGCCCGCTCCGGCCTGACGAGCGCGCACGGCTCCGCCGCACCGCCCGCACGACGTGGCGCTACTTCGAGACCTTCGTCGCCGAGGCCGACGGCTGGCTGGCGCCCGACAACTTCCAGGAAGGCGACGGCGCCGAGCCCGGACGCCTGGCGCGCCGCACGTCGCCGACCAACATCGGGATGAGCCTGCTCTCGACGATGGCCGCCCACGACCTTGGTTACCTGAGCACCGACCGGATGCTGGAACGGCTCGACGTGATGCTGCGCAGCGTCGAGAGTCTCGAGCGCTTCCAGGGACATCTCCTGAACTGGTACGAGACGGCGACGCGCGCGCCACTCTATCCCCGGTATGTGTC
>DATMDI010000515.1:0-4635 GCA_035557875.1 Vicinamibacterales bacterium | reverse complement strand
CAGGATGGCGGCTGCCGTACCGACAAGGGCCGTGGCGACAAGGCAGATCGGCAGGGATCGCGAAACGAAGCGGGTCATGGGTTCCTCGGGGGCGCGGACCAGGGTGTCGTCAGAACAGGGGTTCCGGGATGGCCGCGCCGTCCTTGCGCGGGTCCGAGGCGCCGGCGTTGACGCCAGTCGCGGGATCGCGGCTCACGCACTGGCCGCCGCCGACCAGGCTCGAGAACGCGCCCTGCAGTTCGATCTCGTGTCCACGCGCCTGCAGGTCGTGGCGAGCTCCCGCCGCCACGCGTGATTCCATGATCACGTCGCAGCCGTCGAACGTCAGCTTGGTGACGCGCGCCGCTTCGAGCGCCGCCTGGATGTTCATCCCGTGATCGACCACGTTCGACACGAACTGGGCGTGCGCCTGCGACTGGTTCCAGCCCCCCATGATGCCGAACGCCATGTGTCCGCCCGGGCCGCTCATGAAGCCAGGAATGATGGTGTGCAGTGGACGCTTCCCCGGGGCCAGCGCGTTGGGGTGTGCCGGGTCCAGCGTGAACAGGCCGCCGCGGCTCTGCAGCACGAACCCGGCGCCTTCGGGCACGAGCCCCGAACCAAAGTTCGCGAAGTTGCTCTGAATGAGCGAGACCACGTTGCCGTCGCGATCGACGGCGCTCAGGTAGGTCGTGTCCCCGCCTCGGGTCGGCAGGCCACCGGGGGCGACGCCCGGGTGCGCGTGCCAGGGGTCGATCTCGCGTGCGCGGCAGGCGGCGTACTCCTTGGACAGGAGCGTCTCGACCGGCACCGCGTGGAACGCCGGGTCGGCCAGGTGCCGCGCCATATCGGCATAGGCCAGCTTCTTCGCCTCGATCAGCGTGTGCAGCGCCTCGGCCGAGTTGTGCCCGTAGCGGCCGATCGGAAACAGTTCGAGCAGGTTCAGCATCATCAGCGCCGAGATGCCCTGCCCGTTGGGGGGCAGTTCGTACACGGTCCAGCCGCGATAGGTCGTCGACAGCGGCGCCACCCACTCGGCGTCGTAGCCCGCGAGATCGGCGGCCGCGATCGCGCCCGAGTGGCGCGTGGAGCAGGCCACGACCCGCCGGGCGATGTCGCCGGTGTAGAACGCGTCACGCCCCTCGGCGGCCAGGCGGCGGTAGCTGTCCGCGAGGTCGGGATTGCGGAACAGTTCGCCGGCGCGCGGCGGACGGCCGCCGGGCAGGTAGACGCGCGAGGCCTCGGGGTCGGCGCGCAGCAGCGCTTCGGAGCCCTCCCACTCGGCGGCCGTGATCTCGGCCACCGGCACACCCTCACCGGCCATGCGGATCGCCGGTGCGAGCACGTCGCCCAGCGGCAGCCGTCCGAAGCGGCCGCTCAACGTCGACCACGCGGCCACCGCGCCCGGCACCGTGACCGAGAGGATGCCCGACTGCGGCATGCGCGTCGCGCCGCGGGCGCGCAACGCGTCGATGGAGAGTGCCGCGGGCGCGGGTCCGCTGCCGTTGAGACCGTGCAGCGCACCGGTGGCGGCGTCGCGCACGATCGCGAAGAGGTCGCCGCCGATGCCATTCATCATCGGCGCCACGACGCCCATGGCGGCGTTGGCGGCGATGGCGGCGTCCACCGCGTGGCCGCCGCGTGCCAGCACCGAGGCACCGGCCTGCGACGCGAGCGGATGCTCGCTGGCCACCACGCCGCCGGTCGTCAGGACCATCGAGCGGCCCTGCGTCCGGTCGATGGCGGTGCGGACGTAGTCGGCAGTCCCTGCCATCACGCAGCCGCCCGCGCAGAGCGCGGGCCAGGAGACACTGCTCTGACGAGGTGGAGCCGTACGGTGCCCATGGCGGAGCCTCGTCAGAACTCGAGGCGGAACCCGAGCTGGCCCGAGCGCGGCACGTAGGCGTTGCCTGACGACGCCACGGGCTGCCCGAACGACGTCGAGTCGAGCTGGAGGTTGTAGTTGCCGTAGTTCTTCCAGTTGAAGACGTTGAACACCTCGGCGAGCAGCGTCACGCTGACGCCGTTCGCGCGGCCGATGCGGCTCGAGAACCGCATGTCCACCTTGTGCACCGGCATCCCGCGCAAGGCGTTGCGCGGCCACGCGGTGTTGGTAGCGATGACCGCCGGGCCCTCCCAGCGATCCAGCACGGCGGCCGGAATCGTGACGGGCGCGCCGATGTTCAGGCGGTTGGTGCCGGGCTTGCCGAACGGCCGCCCCGAGAGCGTCGCGTTGTAGTAGGTGCCCGAGCCGTAGAGATACGAGCCGGCAACGGTCATCTGGTACGGCAGGTTGACGATGCCGTTGGCGCGGAAGGTGTCGCGCTGGAACTCCTGCGAGCGCGACCAGTCGCCCGCGAGGTCGAACTGGTTGTCGGCGCCGATGCCGAAGCCGGTCGTATCGTCGTTGCGCCGCAGCGTGCGCGTGTAGGTGAGCCCGCCCTGGAAGTTGTTCCGGAAGCGGCGTTGCAGGGACGACGACAGCAGCAGCGCCTCGGTGCGGCCGGTGCTTTCCATCCACTGCACCTGACCGTAGGCGGGGTTGGGCCGTCCGAACCGCGCCGGGTCGAGGTTGTAGCCGGTGACCGGGTTGTAGAACAGGTTCGGGTCGCGGCCGCGCACCTGATCGCGCTCGTCGAGATACGTCAGGTCGGCGTCGACGCCCAGCGAAGCGCCAAGCTGCTTCTGAAAGCCGATCGAGCTCTGCCAGCTGTGGGGCATCAGGTAGTCGCTGGCGATGATGCGCGGCGCCTGCGCCGGCGCCGGGACGGCACCCGACAGGTACTCTTCCGCCGTCACGCCGCGTGTCGGGTTCTCGATGAAGCCCGGTCCGTCCGGCGTCAGCGTCGCCGCGATCGCCTGGTTGAAGTACTGATGGCTATAGGTGACGTTCGACACCGGCGTGTTGTAGTAGTAGCCGCTGCCGCCGCGGATGACCAGGTCGCCGCCGCCGCGCGGGTCGTAGGCGAAGCCGATGCGCGGAGCGACGTTGTTCAGGTCGCGGATTCCGGTCTTGAAGCCGAAGTCGCCCGACTCGCGGCCGTTGTTGATGAGGAGCACGGTCTCCGTGACGCCGGGCGGGTCGGTGGCGCCCCAGTCGGCGTCGTAGCGCACGCCGAGGTTGATCGTGAGGTTGGTCGTCGCGCGCCAGTTGTCGCCCATCCACACCGCCATCGTCGGCCGCGGGATGTCGATGAGGTAGTCGGGGTGGAAGTTGATGTCGAACCGGTTCAGATACGGTTCGAGACCGCTCACGTCCCAGCGCGACGGGTCGTCCCAGGCGTCGGCGGGGAAACGGCGCTCGAGCTCGGCGTCCGACGGCCGGGTGTTGAAGACGTAGGTGCCCCGGCGGTTGAGCGACCACTCCTTGGTATCGCGCACCCGGAGGTACTCGCCGCCAATTTTGAGGTCGTGCGAGCCCTTGTGGCCATTGATGTCCACGCGCCCGCTGTAGGTGTTCTGCCAGGTGTCGTTGGGATAGTTCGACGCGCCGCCGATGGTCAGGCCGGGGATGTTGAACTGCGGCACGTAGAACGGCGTCTGGTGAAACGGCACGTCCATCGACGGCTGGGCGTCGTTGTACCAGGAGAACCGGTTCATCCCGCCCTGCACCTGCATCATCAGGTTCGAGTTGATCGCGCGCGTCCACGTGCCCGCAAGGTTGGTGGCGTAGGACTTCAGGTTGTCGGCCGTGGACGGGTGGGCGGTGCCGCTCGAGATCGAGAACGGGTTGCTGAACGCCCAGCGCTGGAACCGCACCGAGACGGTGTCGCGGGAGGACTCCTGCATGTCGACGCGCGCCAGGTAGTTCTTGTTGAGGTCCTTGGTTTCGAACTCGAAGGTCTGGTTCGGCAGGCGCGTCGGCGCCAGGAAGACGTCTTGCGGCTGGCGCTCGTATTCGAACGAGCCGAAGAAGTGCATCTTGTTCTGCACGATCGGCCCGCCGATGGTGCCGCCGACCTGCTGGTTCTGGAACGGCAGCACCTTGTGCGCGATCGGATCCGGCGCGTTGAGCGTGTCGTCGCGGAAGAAGCCATAGACCGACGCCCGCATGTCGTTGGTGCCCGAGCGTGAGATCGCCTGCACCTGCATGCCGGTGGAGCGGCCCTGGGTGATGTCGAACATGTTGGTGACGATCTGGAATTCGGCGATCGCCTCGCGGCTCACTTTCGGCTGGCCGAAGCCCGATCCGGCGACGCGCTGCGTGATCTGCTGGCCATCGAGATTGAGCTGGAACTGGTTGTCGATCGCGCCCGGCGTGTTGCTGACGCTGTTGGCGGTGATGCCCTTGACCATCAACGACAGCTCCTGCCAGTTGCGCCCTTGCAGCGGCAGTTCCGCCATCTGGCGGCGGTCGATGTTGGCCGCTACCTGCGACGACCGCACGTCGACGAGCGGCGTCTCGCCGCTCACCGTGACGGTCTCCTCGAGGTTGGCCACCTTCATCGCGATGGGCGGCACCGTGGCGTTGGCGCCGACGAGCAGTTCCAGGTTGGGGATTTCGGTGGTGGCGAAGCCGGGCAGCTCGATGCGTACCTTGTAGCGGCCGGGCGGCAGGTTCTCGAGCCGGTAGCGGCCGTCCTCGAGCGTGACCACGATCGACTGGAAGCCGGTGTTGATCTCGGTGGCGGTCACCGTGACTCCGGGCAGCACGCC
>DATMDI010000514.1:0-3323 GCA_035557875.1 Vicinamibacterales bacterium | reverse complement strand
CCGGGATGGCTGGCCGCCCGCGCACGCACGGCACGGCCCGGCGCGGCCGTCGTGGACGCGGCGCCTCGCGGCCCGGTCCGCGAGAGCGGGAAGAGAGATACAGCGTGAAACTCGCGTTCGTGACCCCGCGCTACGGGGCCGACCTCATCGCCGGTCCCGAGCACGCCTGCCGTCTGCTGGCGGAGCACATCGGCCATCGCCACGACGTCGACGTGCTCACGAGTTGCGCCCGTGATTCGCGCACATGGAAGAACGAGTACCCCGAGGGACCGGACCGCGTCCGCGGTGTGCGCATTCGCCGCTTCCCGGTCACCGAACGCGACCCCGATCCGGCGGCCGTGTCGCGCGTCGCCTCGAGGCTTCTGGCCGAACCGCACTCGCGGGCGGAGGAGCTCGACTGGGTGCGCCGGCGCGGCCCGTGGGTTCCGGCGCTGATCGATCACCTCAAACGCCAGCACCGCAGCTACGACGCCCTGGTGTTCTTCGGACTGAACACGGCCACCACCGTCTACGGTCTGCCGATCGCGCCCGATCACAGCGTGCTCTTCCCGCATCTCGAACTGAAGCCCTCGCTGCGCCTCGAGCTCTGGGCCGAGTTGCTGTTGATGCCGCGTGCGCTGGGACTGCTCTCGACCTCGGAGCGGCGCCTGCTGCACACCTTCGTACACGTACAGCCGCAGCACGAAGAACTGATCGGCATCGGCGTGGAGCCCTCGCCCCAGCAGGCCTACCCGCGCCACCAGCAGGATCCTTCCGACGTGATCCCGGTCGAGGACGCCGTGCCCGGGGACGCCGACGTGGCAGCGGAGGAGTCCTACCTCTCCACCAGGGGCATGCCGTTCCGGCGGCGTCACCGCCTCTACGGCCCCCTCGCGCTCTACGGCGGCCGGGTCGAGCCCGACAACGGCTGTCAGGAAATGCTCGAGTACTTCGACGGCTACGCGTCCACCGAGGGCGACATCTCGCTGGTGCTGATGGGCGCGAAGATGATGCGCGTACCCGAGGAGCCCTACCTGCGCCAGGCCGGCATGCTGCCCGAGCGCGAGCGGATGATCGCCTTCGAGGCCGCCGACATCACCATTGCGCCCTCCTCCGACGATCTGATGGCGCAGACGGTGCTCGAGAGCATGGCCGTCGGCACGCCGGTCCTCGCCAGCGCGCGCAACGCCGCGGCGGTGGCCCACTGCCGCCGCGCCAACGGCGGCCTGTACTACGAGAACCGCGAGGAATTCGTGGACATGCTCCGCCTGATGGCGCGCGACTCGGGCCTGCGCGACCGGCTCGGCGAGGCCGGCCGCCGTTACGTCGACCAGCACTATCGCTGGGACGCCGTCCTCACTCGCTTCGAACGGCTGCTCGGCAGGGTCAGGTAGACGGCCCCTATTCGCGCGTCAGCTCCGTCGTGGTGCGCGAGCGCGGGGGATCGGTGTCGTCGTCCTGCTCGCTGAACGCCGGGCCCTTGCGCCGCCGCGCGCCGATGTCGTGGCGCTTGATCATCTCGTTCAGCGTCGTCGGCTTGATCTTCAGCAGCTCGGCGGCCTTCTTCTGTACGCCCCCGGCGGCCTCCAGCGTGGACTCGATGAGCCGGCGTTCGACGCTCGTGATCACGTCCTTGAACGACAGCCCCTCCGGCGGCACGACGAAGTTGGGGATGCGGAAGCTCGGCGCGGTACGCACGTGGTCGGGAATGAGGTCCGCGCCGATGATCGCCGACGGGCTCAGCACCACCGCGCGCTCGATGACGTTTTCCAGCTCGCGCACGTTGCCCGGCCAGCTGTATTCCATGAGCAGGTCGAGCGCCTCGGGCTTGAGCTCGATGTCGGGCTTGCCGTTCTCTTCGGCGTACTTCTCGAGGAAATGCTGCGCCAGCGGCGGAATGTCGTCCTTGCGTTCCCGGAGCGGCGGCAGATAGATGTTGATCACGTGCAGGCGGTAGTAGAGGTCCTCGCGGAACCGCCCGTCGTCCACCATCTCCTTCAGGTCGCAGTTGGTCGCGGCGATGATGCGCGCGTCCGCGCGGATGGTCTCGATGCCGCCGAGGCGCATGAACTCGCGCTCCTGCATCACCCGCAGCAGCTTCGCCTGGGTCTCCTGCGGGATGTTGCCGATCTCGTCGAAGAAGATGCTGCCCTTGTCGGCGAGGTCGTAGAGGCCCTTCTTGGGATTGACCGCGCCGGTGAACGCGCCCTTGACGTGCCCGAACAACGTGGACTCGAGCAGGTCGGGCGGCAGGTTGCCCGAGTTGACGGTGACAAAAGCGCGATCCGCCCGCGGCGAATTGGCGTGAATCGCCCGCGCCACGAGCTCCTTGCCGGTCCCGCTCTCGCCCGTGATCAGGATCGTCGAGCGGCTCGGCGCCGCCTGCATGATCAGGTTGAACACCTGGCGCATGCGCGGGCTGCGGCCGATGATGCCCGAGAACTTCTGCGCCTGGGCTTGAAGACTCTGGCGCAGCGCCGCGTTCTCCGCCACCAGTTGCCGCCGCTCCACGGCGTTGCGCACCACCACGATCACCTCGTCGTTCTTGAACGGCTTGGTGATGTAGTCGAACGCGCCGCGCTTCATGGCCGAAATCGCGGTCTCGACCGACGCGAACGCCGTGACCATGACCACCGGCAGATCTTCGTCGATCTTCTTGAGCTCCTCGAGCGTGGCGATGCCGTCGATGCCGGGCATCATCACGTCGACGATGGCGGCGTCGAACGAGGTCGAACGCGCGAGGTCGAGGCCTTCCTCGCCGCTCGACGCGACCTTGACGCGATACCCCTCGCGGCCGAGCAGGGCCTCGAGGATCTCGCGCATCACTTCTTCGTCGTCGATGACCAGGACTGAGCCGCTACGAGCCATGGAAGTGCCTGCTTTCGCTACTGCGTTCAAGCCGTGACGCGAGCGCCGGGCGCGACTGCGCCAGGGGGAACGACAGGACGAAGCGGGTTCCGTGCCCCACCTGGCTGTCGCAGTCGATCGACCCGTCGTGCTCGCGCACGATGCCGTACGTGATCGAGAGACCAAGGCCGGTGCCCTGGTTCATCGTCTTGGTCGTGAAGAACGGGTCGTAAATCCGGGCGAGATACTCGTTGGGAATCCCGGAGCCGGTATCGGCCACTTCGGCGACGCCGCGGTCGCCGTCGATGGCCGTGCGCACGGACAACCAGCCGCCCTTCGGCATGGCGTCCTTGGCGTTGAGAAAGAGGTTGAGGAACACCTGCTGCAGCTTGTGCTCCAGCCCGGCGACCGGCGCCGGCTCGGCGCACAGCTCCTTGCGCACCTTGATGCGATGCGTCGCGAATTGGTGCTCGAGCAGGCCGAACACGTCCGACAGC
>DATMDI010000513.1:0-2356 GCA_035557875.1 Vicinamibacterales bacterium | reverse complement strand
AACTATTTCGACCCCACGTTCTTCACCTTGCCCGCCGCCGGCACGCTCGGCACCGGGGTCGGGCGCGACTCCTTGCGGGCACCCGGGCTTCTCACGGTCGACCTGGCGTTGAGCAAGAACGTGGGCTTGGGCGGCACGAGGTCCCTGCAGCTCCGCGCCGAAGTGTTCAACCTGTTCAACCGGGTCAATTACGCTCCGCCCAACCCGGGGGTCTTCATCGCCGCGGCTGACGGGGGCGCCGCGCTCAACCCGAATGCCGGTCAAATCACGTCGGCGGGTCCGCCGAGGCAGATGCAGCTCGGCGTGAGGCTGACGTTCTGAGCCCGTTGAGGCTCCACGGCCCGGGACCGGCGACGGCAAAATAGAGCATCACGGCGGCATACAGCAGCGCCTCGATGCCGCCGTTCCGTATCGGCCAGAGCCCCCGCGGCTGGGCGACGACAAGGTAGGCCGCAATCGCCTCGGCGGCGACGATCCAGGCTGCCTGCCTGACGAAGAGGCCAGCCATCAGCAGCGGCCCCGCCACGATCTCGAGAACGCCCGTGACTGCCGGCAGCGAGTCGAGCGCGAGGGGCGGCGCGCCCACCCGGCCGGCGATCGATGGCAGCACGTCGAAGATCTTCCGGACGCCGTGCAGCGTGAGCAGCAGCCCGGCGACGAGGCGCAGCACGGCGCGCGCGTGCGGCTCCAGATCTGCGGCGCGCTGCCGCAAGGCTCGCGGGGCCCTGTCCTTCTGCAGCCAGGCATCGAGACTCCACGCGCCCGGCCCTGCCGCCGCGATCCACAGAAAGATGAAGGCGTTCAGTGTCGCCTCTTCGCCGCCGTTGGCGATCGGGAAGAAGCCGCGTGGCGCCCATGCGCGGAAGTAGGCGACCGCCATCTCGCCACTGAGGACGAACGCCGTCGGCCGGGTGCACAGGCCGATCACGAGCAGCGGCCCTCCCACCGCCTCGAGGAGTCCGGCGATGCCGCGGATCCCCAGGAGCGATGTCTCCGGGCGTGCGCCGGCGAACCCGAACAGCTTCTCGAGACCGTGCTGCCAGAACAGGAGACCGGCAACGACACGGACCACGAACAGCGCGTGCGGCACGATCGGGATCCGTCGAACCTACCGCGCGGACGAGCCGGTCACGACCGGGGTCGCCGTCTTCACCGGACACCCAGGCGTAAAGACGCCAGCCGCCTGTGTGCGGGTACAGACAGCCTCAGCCGCCTTGGTCATCCGCTCGATGTCTTGCAGCGCCTGGGTGATCGGCACGACGCGCCCGTGCACCGGCACGTCGCTCTCCACCTGGAGCTGGCGGTACGCGATGTTGTCGGCATAGGTCTTCTGCCACCAGTACAGCTCCCAGCCGACGTCGAAGAAGTCGCCCTCGACGAGCAGGCGGTCTTTCGGGACATACGCGAACAGGGCTTCCGCCATGTGGCTGTTCGACACCACGTGATAGAGGTCGACCTGCATGGCCGCGTCGCCGAGACGCAGGTGGTCGTCCACCGCTTTGAACCGCAACGGCTTCGGGTTCGCTCCGAGCGCATCGGGCGCTATCGTGCCCTTCCGGAGCGCAATCTCCCGGAACAGCCCTTCGGTTCCCTTGTGGGCGATGATCGTCAGCCCTTCGGCGATCGCCTGACGGATGCCGCCGGTGTGGTCGAAGTGATGGTGCGAGACCACCAGTTCGGTCAGCGGCTTGCCAGGGACGGTTGCGCGCGCCCGCTCGATCAGCGCCTTGGTCCAGCCCTGGCTCGACGGCGCTTCGAACATCGTGAGGTGATCGGCAAACTCGAAGAGGATCGAGTTCGCCCCGCCATTGCCCTGGAGCAGCCAGACGCCTTGCCCGACACGCCGGGCCTCTACGGCAGGCGCTTGCGGTACTGGCGCAGCGGCAGCCCGGACGTCTGCCGGAGCCGTCAGGTCGTCGCTCGATTCGTCGATGGCGTTGCGGTCCACGTACAGCTTGTTCTGCACGACGCCGCGAAAGTCGATGACGGTGCTGTAGCCCATCGGCAGCATGACGCCTTTCACCGGCAGATAGCCGGTGAAGCGTGTGCGGAACGTCACGTCGCCCAGATTCTCGTCGTGCGCCATCCACCGGACCCAGGCGGGCAGCCCCGACGCGGCCTCGAGTGCCAGCGTGACCGTCTCGCCGCCCGGCACGGTGACGTCCGCCACCTGCACGCCGGCCTCCGATCGCACCGCTCCCACGCGCGCCGCCGGGTCGAGCGCGGCTCGAACGAGCACCGCTGGATTGTTCAGCATGTCGAGGCGGCGGGCGCGTACGGCCTGCAGACCTGCCCGGACCGGGCGGCCATTTGGCCCCATGTTGTAGGCGACGTCGCCGTCGAGAAACACGACGGC
>DATMDI010000512.1:0-4617 GCA_035557875.1 Vicinamibacterales bacterium | reverse complement strand
ACCGGCGCAGGCCGGCCGCGCCGCCATCAAAACGTTTCTCGGCGAGGACGCCGCCAGGACCAAGGCCGCTGGCCTCGCGATCAAGACCGGCACCGTGACCGGCGTCGATGTCTCCGGCGATATCGGTTGGATGAGCGGGAGCTACACGGTGGTGGACGCGTCGGGCGCGGCGGTCGACAGCGGCAGCTATCTCTCGGTGCACCGCCGGACGAACGGCGTGTGGCTGTACACGCGCGACATCTGGAACTCGGATCGCGCTCCGGCGCCAGCCCCGGCCCCGCCGACGAAGTAGCGTTCGAACCGTGCCGATCGTCTCCACGCGCGCGCACGAGAAGGCTGAGGGGACCAGCGAGGTTTGAGCGCGACGAGAGTCGCGCGACTCTCGCGTCCGGCGGTCGCACGCCCTCGCAGTGCGCGCCGGCGCGGTGAGCCGCGTTCCGCGGGAGGAGCCCTCGTGACGGCCAGGCGCCGTCTGAGGCGGGCCTGAAGCCCCGCGGCCACGCCGTCGGAGCAGGGCGGTCCGAAGTCTGCCCTAGGAGGGCAGGGTCTTTTTGCGCGCCGCGAGGATGGCCTGCACGAGCGATTCGGGCACCTCTGCCGGAACCGGATCGTCGGCCGCCGTCTTCGTGAGCCGCACGGTCTTCTCGTAGGTCTCGAGGTAGTCGACGCACGAGGGGCACGCCGCCATGTGACGGTCGAACTCGGCACGCTGGTCGTCCGGCAGCTCGTTGTCCAGGTAGCTCATGATGAAGTCGATGAGCTGCTGGCACGTGAGGTGTGGACTGTTACCCAACCTCGGCTCCTTGGGGCTCAACCTTATCCCAGTTCAAGCCCTCAATCCTGGGGATTGGTGGCGAAGACCGTCAACTCGGTGACGAAGCCGCGGTCGTCCATTTCGAGCGACGACTTCACGGCGTGCGCAATCTCGTCCACCCGCAGCTTGGTCGGGTTCTCCGGATCGGTGCGCTGCGGCATGCCGGCGTGGGCGGCGAACTCGGTGATCACCTCGCTCGGGTTGATCAGGATCACCCGCACGTTCGACGGCCGCAGCTCGGCCCGCCAGCACTCGGTCATCCCGCGCAGCGCGAACTTGCTGGCGTAGTAGGCGGTGCCGTTGGGGGCGCCGCGCAGCGCCGCCGTCGAGCCGATGTTGATGATGTTGCCGGACCGCCGCTTCACGAAGTGACGGGCGGCGGCCCTGGCCATCAGCATCGCGCCGGTGACGTTGATGCTGATGATCGCCTCGAAATCCTCGCGCCTCATGTCGACGAGCGGCGCGAAGGTGCCGGCGCCGGCGTTGTTGACGAGCACGTCGAGATGGCCGAACGCGCCGAGCACTTCGGCGTAGGTGCGATCGACGTCCACTTCGCTGGTGGCGTCGGCTTTGATCGCCAGCACGCCCAGCTCGCGCGCCACCTCGAGCAGGCGCGCCTCGTCACGGCCGGTCACCGCGACTTTCGCGCCCGCCTTGGTCAGCACCCGGGCGACGCCGCGGCCGATACCACTGGTGCCCCCGGTGACGAGCACCGTGGCGTTCTGCAGGTTCATGGGGGAATTGTACCGGCTTCAGGCTTCCGGCCCCTCTGGCTTCAGGTGTCGTGGCTTCGGGCGCTTGTCGGCGTGCGCCGGAGCCGGGCCGGCGTGAAGCTGGAACTCGCGATCGAGCAGGGTGCGCAGGGCCTGCCGCGCCCGGTGCAGCCGCACTTTGATCACGTTCGACGTCGTGCCGAGGATCTCGGCGGCCTCGGCGGTGTCCTTTTCTTCGATGTCGCGCAGCAGCAGCACCTCGCGATACTGGTCGGGCAGCCTGGCGATCGCCTCGCGGACGATGCCGGCCGTTTCCTTCCGTTCCAGCACCGCGTCGCTCCAGTCGCGTGCCGCGACGGTCTGGTGCCCGTCGGCCGAGTAGACCGGCAGCAGTTCCTCGATCGACTCGGTGGGCCGGCGCCGGCGCTCGCGCAGCTTCATGAGCGCCGTGTTCACCAGGATGCGGTGCAGCCAGGTGTGCAGCTGGGCGCGTGCCTCGAAGGTGTGGATGGCCTTGAAGGCGCGGATGAACGCGTCCTGCACCGCGTCCTGGGCGTCCGCGTCGTTTCCGAGGAAGCGTCGCGCCACCGCCAGCAGGCGGCCGCCGTGGGCACGGACGATGGCCTCGAAAGCGCTGTCGTCTCCCCGCTGCAGCTTGGCGACGAGCGCGGCGTCCGATTCCGGGTTGGCGGGCATCTGCGGCATGGGAGGCGTGTTGGCGGCCTTCGCGTGCCTCCTCATCATGGCTCAGGGCCGCGGGACCTCGCCCGCGGGCCGCTCCCTAGAGCTGGTACTGGGGCGTCCTGCTGGCGGCCGCCGCGGCTGGGGCTTTACCGTGCTCGCCATGAGTTATCACGCGGTCCTGCCCTCAATGCTGAGGCGCGAACGTTCTCGCCAAGGGTCGGCATTGGCCCGACTCAGCCGTGTAAACCGTTGATAGAACACGCCCGGCCACTGGCACCCGCGTTGCGTCTTAACTCCTGAAACACAGACAAGTTCATCGCCAGGAGGGAACGTGGGTTTGCCGACTTTTCTACCTCGTGTGTTGACGGCCGGGTTGCTCGCTGCGTCCCTGGTCGTAACCGCTGATGCCTCCGGATCCGGGTCTCGGGCGCGCTCGTCGACCGCCGCGGTCGCCCAACACACGGTCGGCATCGCCAACTTCGGTCAGATCAGCGCAACCTACTATCGCGGCGCGCAGCCCTTGGGCGACGACTATGCCGACCTCGCCGCGCTGGGCGTCAAGACGGTCATCAATCTCACCAGCGACGACGCGCTGGCCGAGGAGCCGGGCCTGGTCGAGAAGGCAGGGATGCGATACGTGTCGCTGCCGATGAACACGCGCGTGCCGCCGACGGCGGAGCAGCAAGCGCGGTTTCTGAGCGTGGTGAACGATCCGGCCCGTCAGCCGGTGTACGTGCACTGCGTGGGCGGCAAGCATCGCACTGGCGTGATGACGGCGATCTATCGCATGACGCAGAGCGCCTGGACGCCGGATCAGGCCTTCGACGAGATGAAGGACTTCAAGTTCGGCGCCGATTTCCTTCACCCCGAGTTCAAGCGCTTCGTTTATGGCTACCGTGCGCCGGTGCCAGCGGCGCAGACCACAGAAGTGACCGCCGTGAATCTGCCGGAGTAACCGGTCCTACGGCCTCTGACTTCCTTGAGTGCCTACGGCCTCTGGCTTTCTAGGGTGCCTACGGCACTTTGGCTTCCTTGAGTGCCGTCGGCTCGGTGAGCGAGTTCAGGAACTCGACGACGTCGGCAATCTGCGCCTCCGACAGCTTCCGCGGCTCGAGGTTGGTCTTGTCGAGGAACTTGTTGGGGACGCCGCCCTTGGCCATCAAGGTCACGGCTTCCTGAAGCGACGCCACGCTGCCGTCGTGGAAGTACGGTCCCGAACGCGCCACGTCGCGTAGCGTCGGCGTCTTGAAGGCGCCCGTGTCCTTCTCTTCCTTGGTGACGGTGAAGCGGCCGACGTCGGTCGGCTTGCCGTCCACTACGCCAATGCCCACGTTGTGGTACGCGAGATCTGTGAAGAGCAGGCCGCGGTGGCAATTGGTGCACTTGGCGTCCTGGAACGTCTGCCAGCCGCGCTTTTGCGCATCGGTCAGCGCGCTCTGGTCGCCGGCGGTGAACTTGTCGAAGGCCGTCTCGCGGCTGACGATGGTGCGCATGTAGGTGGCGAGCGCCATCACGACGTTTTTCTCGTCCGCTGGACCGCCGAACACCTTCTTGAACTGTTCCTGATACGACGGCACGGCGTTGATGCGGGCGACGACGTCATCGCGCACCTTGTCGGCGTCCGGGTCCTTGGCGCCCATGTTGGCCAGCTTCCACGCCGCCAGTGCCTGCCCCTCGAGCGTCTTCGCGCGGCCATCCCAGTACCACTCGGTGTGGTAGCCGATGTTCCACATCGTCGGCGTGTGGCGCGGCAGCGGCGCCCCGGTGTTGGCGTTGGTGTTCTTCACCAGCCCGTCGGTGAGCCCCTTCTCGTTCACGTGGCAACCGTAGCAGTTGCGGTCGCCCTTGCCCGAGAGGCGCTTGTCGAACCAGAGCTGCCAGCCCAGCGTCGCCTTGTCGACCGTAATCGGGTTGTCGGCGGGGATCGTCATCGGCCCCACGAGCGGGTTGGGCGCGTAGTTGGCCGGGTCGGCCGGGAGCGTGAGCGGTTCGGGCCCCGCCGGGGCCGGCGGCTCGGCCGGCTTGCTCGAACAGGCCGAAGCGATCAGGCCAAGACAGAGTGCGGTTGAAATGCCGGCTACTGCAGTCCGAAAACGCATGCGCCCTCCTCGGCCTGACCCGGGTTCGTGATCAGGCGGCCGATTATATCGCGGGCATCTGCTGCCGTGACCGGCGCAGCAGGCCACGGTACGCAGGCCTCCTTCGGTAACATAGGCCGCGATGAACATCGTCAAGCGCGTGGCACGGCGGCTGGCTGGAGACGGGGACGCCCCGGCAATCGCGAAGTTGACGTCGGAAATCGTGCAGCTGCGGCGCGAAGTCCAGCGGCTGTCCCGCGCTCAGGACGGGTTGCGCGGCGAGCTCAAGATACTGCCAAAGATCGTGACGGCGCAGCGCAACGACGGC
>DATMDI010000511.1:0-2664 GCA_035557875.1 Vicinamibacterales bacterium | reverse complement strand
TGACGCAGGAAGCCGTCGAGAAATCCGTCGAGCACGTCGACGGCCATGTCTCCCGGCAGCGCCAGCGAAAGCAGAGCCGCGCGCGGTTCCGCCCCCATGGCTGCCAGGTCGCTCAGATTCACGGCGAGGGCCCGCTGGCCGATGGCGTCAGGCGGCACGAAGGCCTGATCGAAGTGGACGCCGTCCACCAGCGTGTCGGCGGTGAGCACTTCTCGACGTCCTCTGGGCGGCTTTACGACGGCGGCGTCGTCGCCGGGACCAACCTCGACCCAGGCCGGAATCTCGAGGCGGCGGAGGATCCGCGCGATGAGCGCGTGTTCGCCGAGTTCAGCGACCGTGAGACTGGACGTGGGATTGGGAGTGGTCACGAAAGGACCGTCGGCCGCAACTCGCGCAGCGAGGTGCCTGGGCGCGGTCGGCCGCGAAAGCCGACCGCCAGATACTGCCGCGCGCCCCGCGCCGTTTGCGGGGTGCGCAAGTGCTCCCGCTTTGCCGTGTGGGGAGGTCGCATGAACCTGCTCAAGCAGGTGGAGCCGCTGTGATAGATCGCGCTTCAGGCTTCCTCGAAACAGAGGCGTGCACAACACGCGACCCCGCAGCTCACTTGGGTAAAACATCGGCTCAAGCGAGCCTCCGAATGACCATCACGAGCAAAGCAGGAGCAGGTCGATATTAGCCCAAGTAGGGCAGGAGTTGTAGCAGGTTGGAGCGGGCGGAGGGAAGAATCAGCGCCCGAGGCTGCCAGTGTGTGCAGTCTCGAACGAACCCAGGACGCCGTCCACCAACTGCTCGAGACGCAGCGCGCGCTCGTTGAGCTCGCCGCTCGTGGACGACGACTGCTGGCGGGCCCGAAAACTCTCGTCGGCGAGGTTGAGCGCCACCAGCAGGGCGAGGCCCAGCATGTCGCTCGTGGGCGCGGCGTTGGCGGCCGCCTTCATTTTCTCGTCGACGTAGGCAGCCAGTTCGGTGACGTACGCCACGTCGAGCGAACTGCGGATGGGGTAGCGCTGTCCGGCAATCTCGACGCTGACGATTGTGTTTGTCATGCCGTGTGTGTCATGCCGTCTGCGTCAGGCCGTTGCCGGCCGGCGCGCCTACGCGTTGAGGTGATCCAGCTGGCGGAGCATGTCCGACACCCGCGACCGCACCAGCTCGCGCTCGTCGCGCAGGACCGCGAGCTCGGACGTGGTGCTGTCCATGTCGGTCAGGCGCCCGCGCAGCGCATCCACTTCCTGTGAGAGGCGAGCGTTTTCCTCGGCGGACTGGGCCTGCTCGGCGCGAAGCTGGGTGACCAGCCCGACGAGCAGCTTCACCTTGTCCTCGAGACGATCGATCGGGTCGAGGTCTACCGTGCGCGCGACTGCTGACTTCACCATCCGCTCCGTTCGCTGTCGAAGTGCTGAGGAAGATTACCGCCGCAGAATGGTGCCACGAACAACAGGAGCCGATCAATCAGAATTGCGCCCCGTTTCACTTCACGCTGACCGGTTTTGGCCGGTGAACCGCGCTAGCGCTGCACGGCGCCGTGCTCGGAGACCAGCGCGGCAATCACCGAATCCATCGCCGCCTGCACCTCGCCGTCGGTCAGCGTGCGATCGGCGGCACGGAACGTCAGCCGCAGCGCGAGGCTGACCTTGCCCTCGGGCACGCCCTTGCCCTGATAGCGATCGAACTCACGAACGTCGGCGAGCGCCGGCGGTGCGGCGCGGCGCACGGTGGCGCGCAGCGCGGCCGCGGGCAGGGTGTCGTCCACCAGCACCGCCACGTCGCGAATGACCGACGGGAACCGCGGCAGCGCCGCGATGTGGAGGTCGCCCGTGTCGGCCGCTGCGTCGGCGGCATCGAGGTCGATGTCGGCGACGAACACCGCGTCGTCGCCCGGCAACCCGTGCCGTTCGGCCAGATCGCCCGCCAGGCGTCCGAGCACGCCGATGCGGCGGGTGCCGCTCAGGAGCACAGCGGTCTGGCCGGCCACGAGCCATGGCTCCACGTGGGCCGCCGTGGTCGCTTCGACGCGCAGCGTGCGACAGACGCGATCGACGGCGCCCTTGAGGTCGAAAAACGTGACATCGGCGGCAGGGCTGCTCCAGTGGGGTACGTCGCTGCCGCCGGTCCACGCCATCGCCAGCGACCGGCGTTCGCCGCACCGCTTCGAGAACACGTTGCCGATCTCGAACAGCCGCACGTCGCGCTGCTCCCGCCGGCGGTTGTGTGCGACCGCATCGAGCAGCCCCGGCAGCGCCGACGGGCGGAGCACGGCGAAGGTTTCCGACAGCGGGTTGGCAATCGGCGCCACGTCGCCAGCGGCCGCAAACGGGGCCGCCGCCCCCTCTTCGATGAAGCCGAAGGTAACCGCCTCCGAGAACCCGGCGCCGGTGAGGACGGTGCGCAGGCGGCGCGCGCGCGAGATGCGCGGATCCGGCGGCGGCGGGGCTGACCGGAGGGTGGGAAACGTGGCCGGGATGCGATCGAACCCGTAGTGGCGAGCCACTTCCTCGATCAGGTCCACTTCGCGCACCACGTCTACGCGACGGGTCGGCACGCTCACCGACCAGCCGCCTTCGGCGGCGGCCAGTCCGAACCCCAGAGAGCCGAGAATGCGCGCCACGTCGGCGTCGGGCACCGCCACACCGAGCAGACCCGCCAGCCGGGCGCGGCGGAGCG
>DATMDI010000510.1:0-7251 GCA_035557875.1 Vicinamibacterales bacterium | reverse complement strand
CCGGCTGCCCCATGCCGTGGCCGGTGCCTGGCCGACCGCCGCCGGCCTGGACCGCGAGATCACGATGTCGCACCTGACGCGCGAGGATCGGCGCCGGCTGGCGCACGCGCTGGTGGATATGCCGCTCGCCGTCGAGGACAGCCGCGGCTACACCTATGCCGAAGTCACCGCCGGGGGCGTTCCGCTCGACGAGATCGATACGGCGACGATGGAGTCGCGGCGGCAGCCCGGCCTCTACCTCGTGGGCGAGATCCTCGACGTGGACGGGCGGCTCGGCGGCTTCAACTTCCAGTGGGCGTGGTCGTCGGGCTGTGTAGCTGGGCAGGCGATCGCACGCGCGCTGACGGCGGACTGATGCACGACGACGTTTCGGGCGAAGCACCGGCCGCCTGGCTCGTGACCCACCGCGCGCTGCTGCCCGGCGGCGGCCTCGCGCTCGACGTGGCGTGCGGCCGCGGCCGCAACGCGCTGTGGCTCGCCGGCCAAGGCTTCTCCACGACCGGGATCGATCGTGACGCCGCGGTCGTGGCGGCGCTGAACGTACGGGCGGCGCGCGAAGGGCTCCCGCTCCGCGCCGTCGCCCTGGATCTCGAGCGCGTGCCGCCGCCGTCGCTCGGCGATGACGGCTTCGATGTCATCGTCGCGACCCACTACTTGCATCGGCCGCTCTTTCCCTCGCTCCTCGGCGCGCTGCGCCCGGGCGGGACGCTGGTCTACGAGACCTTCCTGCGCGCGCAAGCCGCGCGTGGCCGGCCGACCAATCCCGACTTCTTGCTCGAGCCGGGCGAGCTTCGCCGCCTGGTGGCGCCGCTCGACATCCTGGACTGGCGCGAGGGCGATTTCGACGGCCGGATGGTGGCCGGGGTGGTGGCAGTGAAGACCGGTGGCCGGGCTTAGCCGGCCGATGGAAGTAGCCTGCGGCGGCCCAGTCGGCTCTGGCCTCTGGCCGCTGTCGCGCAACGACATGAGTATGATCACACTTTCTGTTCATACTCTCCAGATGCCATCGATGGAGCGAGTGACAGTGACACTGCCAACCGATCTCGTCGAAAAGATCGATCAGCTTGAACGCAATCGAAGCCGGTTCATCGCTGAGGCCGTCGAGCACGAGTTGGCTCAGCGCCGCCGGGATGCCCTTCTGCAGTCTGTCCAGAACCCTCATCCTGAGACGACCGAACTCGCTTACGTTGACCTGAGCGACTGGGTCTCCGATCTGCCACCAGAGGAGACGCTGGTTGATGCCAGCGCCGGGACACCGGTTCGCTGGATCGCGGGCCAAGGGTGGACGAAGGAATCGGCGTGACCCTCGATCGAGGAACAGTGGTGCTTGTGGAACTCGATCCCACAGTCGGCCACGAGCAGCGTGGCCTTCGCCCGTGCATCACCGTGAGTGATCCGACGGTGAACGCCGACCAGCGGTTCCCGCTTATCGCAGTAATTCCCGTTACAGGAACGGCCGGCGACGGCGCGCTGTATCCCGCCTTGGCACCAGGTTCGAGTGGCCTTACCAAGGCGTCACACGCTCTCGTCGATCACCTGCGATCGATTGACAAGCGCCGCGTTCGAAGATTCTTCGGACAGGTCTCGCTCAGCGAACTGGCGAGCATCGATCAGGGCTTCGAGCTGTTTCTCGGACTTCGCGTCAGCCGCTAGCCTCGCAGTACCTCAGGTAATCAGGCTAAAGACCCGGACCACAGCTTTGGCTGGTCTAAGGTCGAGATGGGGTGGCGAGATGGGTGTCGAGCGCGCGGGCCACAGCCTCGGCGGTGACGCGGAAATGCGACGCGCTCCACACCACTTTGCCGGCGCGGATTAGAAGCGCCTGCGGCGTCTCGTGCCGTACACCGAGCCGGGCGCTCACCGCGTTCGACACGTCGCGGTGCGTCTGCACCGTCACCACGGCGTAGTCGGTCTCCGGGTGCCGCGACGCCTCGAGATGTTCGATGAGCTGATCGAGCGCTTCAGCGCTCGTGCCGCACGAGTAGCTGTGCTTGAACAGCAGGACCGGGCGGCGGGTCGAGTCGTCGAGCAGGCGATCGAGATCGCTCAGGTGCCGCAGGGCTTTCAGGTCGGGCCGCATCGCACCTTCGATCGTATCAGGCTTGCGGCACCGCCGCGGTTCGGGCGACATCAAAGTACCAAACTGTCCCACGCCCGTGTTGACGCGAATGTAGCGCGGCACGGTTTCGACGCCCACGCGTATAGTTCCGTTCAGCGGCCCTTCAGGCCGCGGCTCCTCGAAGGCGGGCATCCATGGCGTTTCGCGACCTCATCCTCGGCCGTCCGCGGCCCGCGAGGGTTCGAGAGATCGACCTTCCGCGCCGCGAACAGTTCTTTCCGTCCCCGGGCGACTGGCGCGACGAAGTCATCTACTTTCTGCTGCCGGATCGCTTCAGCGACGGGCGCGAGGCGTCGCGGCCGGCGGTGGACGCGGCCGGTGCGCCCGGTGCCCGCGCCGCCGGGTTCCGCTTCGACCATTGGGCGCGAAGCGGGCACGATCGCTTCCAGGGCGGCACCATCAAGGGGATCCAGTCGAAGCTCGACTACCTCGCCGATCTCGGCGTCACCACCCTGTGGCTAGGACCGGTGTTGAAGCAGCGCGGGCACCTCGACACGTTTCACGGCTACGCGATCCAGGACTTTCTCGACGTGGACCCGCGCTTCGGCAGCCGCAAGGATCTGGTGGCGCTGGTCAGCGCCGCGCACGCGCAGGGGCTGCGGGTCATCCTCGACGTGGTGTTCAACCATTCGGGCTGCAACTGGCTTTACGCCGACGGCGCGCGCGAGAAGCCGTACGTCGGGTTCCCCGCGTTCCACGCCAAGGGCGTCTGGTTCGACCGTGACGGCGGCACGACGGCGGCCCTTGCCGACACGGAGGTGGACGCGGGCGTGTGGCCGGCGGAGCTGCAGCGCGACGAGTGCTACACGCGCGCCGGCGGCGTGGACTTTGGCGGCGACCTCGACGACGAGCACGCGCCGTTTCGCCGCACCGACTTCTTCGACCTTCGCGACTTCAACTTCGACGGCAGCGACGCGCTGTCGGACCTGGCGCGCTGCTACAAGTACTGGATCGCGCTCACCGACTGCGACGGGTTCCGGCTCGATACGCTGAAGCACGTGCCGGCCGAGGCCGGCCGCAACTTCTGCGGCACGATCAAGGAGTTTGCCGCCAACCTGGGCAAGGCCGATTTCTTCCTGCTCGGCGAGGTGGCGGGCTCGGATGCCGATGCCGCGAAGTACCGGCGCGTGATCGGCCTCAACCTGAATGCCACGCTCGACATCGGCCACATGCGCCGCATGCTGCACGCCGTCGCCAAGGGGCTGGAGCGTCCCGCCGCGTATCTCGATCTCGTGAGCGTGCGCGCCGACGATCTGGGCTCGCACCGCGAGCTCGGCGCCCGGCACGTGTCGGTGCTGGACGATCACGATCACGTGTCGGGTGACAAGCTTCGCTTCTCGACCGATGCGGCGTCGGAACACCAGGTGGTCGCGGGCGTGGCGCTGCAGCTCTTCTCGCTGGGCATCCCGTGCATCTACTACGGCAGCGAGCAGGCGCTCGCGGGTCCGGAGCGAGCGGTGCGCCAGGCCTTCCTGCCCGATTTCACCCACGACACCGGCACCGACGTGTTCCTGCGCGAGGCGATGTTCGGTCCGAAGCACCCGCGCAAACAGGGACGGGCGGGCCTCGGGACCATCGCTACCTCGCGCGATCGCGACCTGCCCGGCTTCGGTCCCTTCGGTACCGCGGGCCGCCACTGCTTCAACCCCGACTCGCCCGCGTATCGCCGGCTGGCGGCGCTGGCCGCGGTGCGGCGGCGTTTTCCGGTCCTGCGGCTCGGGCGGCAGTACCAACGGCAGCTCTCGAACTTTGGCGCGCCATTCGCGCCGGCGGCCGCCGGCGAGCTGATCACATGGTCGCGCATTCTCGATGACGAGGAGGCGCTGTGCGTCGTCAACGGCCACGGCACGGCGCAGCGCGGCGGCGACGTCGTGGTGGACGCGCGGCTGAACCCCGCCGCTGCCAGCTTCGAAGTGGTGGTCAGCAGCGAGGAGGCGGGCGGGAACGCCACGCCGTCACACCGTGCCGGGGAGCGCATGCCGGTGCGGCGCCGCGCCGACGGCACCGCCTTCGTGGAGATCCGCAACGTCGGGCCATCGGAAGTGCTGGTGCTGGTTAACCGGCCCTGAGACACCACCGGTCAGGTGGGCCGGGTAGGTCAGGTGGGTCAGGTAGGTAGGTGGGTCGGGTGGGTCCACTGGGTCGGGTGGGGAAGCGTTGCCTCAGGTAAGATCGGGCCCTCGCTGTCAGACTCAGGAGATTTCATGTCGCGAAGCGGTTGGACGGTTCTTGGTGTGAGTGTCGTCGTTCTTTCTGCCGCCGCTGCGGCGCAGCAGCCGCCGCCGATCGGCATCGCCCCGGTTGCGCTGACCGCCGGCCCCTACGTGTTCGACACCGCCGAGCAGCACAAGATCGCCGTCGAAATCGTCGCGCGCGGACTCGCCCATCCGTTCAGCCTGGCGTTCTTGCCCGATGGCGACGCGCTCGTCACCGAGCGCGGTGGACGGCTGCGGGTCGTGCGCAACGCCACCGCCGCGCAAGGGCGGAAGCCGGCGCTCGACGCGGCGCCCATCGCCGGCGTGCCCGAAACCCCGGCGTTCCGCACCGGCGGCTTGCAGGAAGTGGCGCTGCACCCGAAGTTCGCGTCGAACCGCTGGGTGTACTTCACCTACAACAAGGCGGGTGACCCGCTGCCGACACCGCCGGGCGGCCGGAAGTCGGCCATCACCGTGGCGCGCGGCACGTTCGACGGCAAGGCGCTCACCGAGGTGAAAGACGTGTGGGTGGGTGAGTTCCAGAACGGTGCCAGCGGCTCGCGGCTGGCCTTCGGCACCGACGGGTTGCTGTACGTGACGACCGGCGCGCCGTTCGGTCCCGAGGCGCAAGCCACCAACAGCATCTACGGCAAGGTCCTGCGCCTGCGCGACGACGGCAGCGTGCCCGCCGACAATCCGTTCGCCGGCCGCACCGGTTACCGGCCCGAGATCTTCTCGATGGGCCACCGCGATCACCTGGGCCTCACGGTGCACCCGGCCACCGGTGCCGTGCTCAATGCCGAGCACGGGCCGAACGGCGGCGACGAGGTGAACGTGATCCTGCCGGGCCGCAACTACGGCTGGCCGACCTGGAGCTTCGGGCGCAATTACGACGGCCCGCGGATCTCGGAGGCGCCGCTGGGCCCGGGCATCGAATCGCCGCTCGTGATCTGGATCCCGTCGATCGCGCCGACCGGCATGGCGTTCTATACCGGCGATCGCTTTCCGGCGTGGAAGGGCAACCTCTTCGTGGGCAGCGCCCGGCGCGGCGAGGTGCCGCGGACGGGCGGACTCGAACGCGTCGTGGTGAACGACAAGCTCGAGGAACTGCGCCGCGAGAGCCTGCTCACCGAGCTCCACCAGCGTATCCGCGACGTGCGCCAGGGCCCCGATGGCCTGCTCTACGTCCTCACCGACGAAGACGACGGCGCGCTGCTGCGCCTCTCGCCGCAGTGAGCCGCGCCAGGGCGGTCTGAGGACCGCTCTCTACAACCGGACGTAGCGGGCGGTCTCCAGCCCGCCCGGATTTCTCAACCACCGCATGATCAGGCGCGCCGCTTCGCTGTTCGTCATCAACCTGGCGGTGTTTGCCGTCGTGGCCGAGGTGATCGGCCTCGCGGTCTTCTACTACCAGACCGGCTGGCTCTATTACGTCGATCCCTACCGGCCGCAGCTCGCCGTCGTCGCCGAGCCTCGAGGAGGCCGTCTCACGACCGCGGCGCTGCACCCCTACTTCGGGCCGACGCACCAGCCCGGCCTCCCGTTCGACATGCCCGAGGCGCTGCGCGAGCCCGGCGCCCCGAACGACACGCCGCCGGCGACCAACAACTTCGGCTTCACCGCACGGCACGACTATCCGGTGGCGCGCACGAGCGAGCGCCAGGTCCTGGTGGGCATCTTCGGCGGGTCGGTAGGCGCCTGGTTCTGCGAGGTCGGTGCGGGACGGCTGGCGGCGGCGCTGGCCAGGACTCCGGCGTTCCAGGGCCGTGACGTGGTGCCCCTCTGCTTCAGTCACGAGGGGTACAAGCAGCCGCAGCAGCTCCTGATCCTGAGCTACTTCCTGTCGATCGGCCAGTCGTTCGACGTCGTGGTCAACATCGACGGGTTCAACGAGGTGGCGATCTCGCCGGTCAACGACGCGCGGGGGCTCGACATCTCGATGCCGAGCGTCATGCACATGGATCCGCTGACGGCGCTCGTCGACCAGTCGTCGATGACCGCCGACAAGGTGGAGACGCTGGGCCGCATCCAGGGCTACCGCCGCCGGCTGAACGCGGTGGCCAGCCGCGCCAACCGCTCGTGGTCCGCGGCCGTGCACCTGGTGCTGACGCGGCTCCACGGCGTGCTCGATCGCCAGTACCGCGCCGAGGTGGCGAGATTCGATGCGTTGCCGGCCGCGGCCGGCGGCTCGCTCGTCCGGGTGACGCCCAGGCTGCGCGCGCGTGGCGCCGCGGAGCTGTATCAGGACATCGCGCGGAACTGGGCGGCATCGTCGCTGCTGATGCAGCAGATGCTCGCCGCCCGGGGCGCCCGCTACGTCCATGTGCTGCAGCCGAATCAGTACTTCACCACCCGGCCGTTTGCGCCCGGCGAGGCGGCCGTGGCGATTGCCGCCGATTCACCGTTCAAGCCGGGGGTCGAGCACGGGTATCCAGTGCTCGAGCAGGTCGTCTCGTCGGGCGAACTGGCGCGGGCCGGCGTGACCGTCGTGGACGGCGTGCACCTCTTCGACCGCGAGCGGGCGCCGGTCTACATCGACAACTGCTGCCACTACACGCGGCGCGGCTACGAAATCCTCGCGGACGCGATCGCCGCAGCGCTCGCCAAACCGTAGGGCGTGGCTTTAGCCGGGCCGCCCGGCGGGGCTGAAGCCCCGCCCTTGTGCTGCGAACGTGGCTGCGGGTCTTCAGACCCGCCCCGCGTCAGTCCGGCGCGAAGGCGGCCGGCGCATCTTCGAGCGGCGGCTGGTCGGCCTTGTCGAAGACGTGGTTGCCAATCACCAGGAAGTCCATGTCAGTGCGCATGAAGCAGCGGTAGGCGTCGTCGGGCGTGCAGACGATCGGCTCACCGCGCACGTTGAAGCTGGTGTTCACCAGCACGCCGCAGCCGGTGAGCGCCTTGAACCCGCGCAGCAGTGCCCAGTAGCGGGGATTGGTG
>DATMDI010000509.1:0-9243 GCA_035557875.1 Vicinamibacterales bacterium | reverse complement strand
TACCTGAACCCGACCGGCGGAAAGTGGGAGCCCGCGATCTCGGTGCAGCTCGTCTCGTCGGCAGGCGGCGTCGGCATGTTCCGCGAGTCGGTCTCGTTTCACACGCCGACGCCGACGACGACGCGCGAGAACGCGCTGCTGATGATGCGCGCCTTCATCGTCCCCGAGGATCTCGGGACGCCGGCGGGCGCCGTCACGATCAGGGGCTCCTGGAATTTCCAGACGCCGCCCGGGTGGGACACGGTCTACACGCCGATCTTCAACCAGGTCGAGCGGCCGGTCGTGCCGATGATGGTGATCCGGGTCGAGACCGACTGGTACGCGCACGAGACCGAGTTCCGCTACGTGCTGCAGGCCGGCGAGGGCATGACGCTCGAGCACAGCCTGCCGATCGGTCAGGTGTTCTTCGTCCCTCGCGAGCCGGTGACGCTGCGCCAGTGCACCGCCGCCGAGCTCGAGTCGATCGAGGCGTCACGCCAGGAATTTCACCACCAGAAGGGCGCGGTCACACAGCAGACGCCGTACGGGCTGTCGTACAGCCCGCACTACCTGCGCCAGAGCCGCGCGCAGAAAGACAGTGGAGGCGGGTAGGGCCGGCGCTGCGCGCCGGTGGGGCGGGTAGGGCGGGTGGGTCGGAAAAAGCAAAGGGCGGTCCGAAGACCGCCCTTTACATCCGAAGAGTTTTCGTAGGGGCGGGTCTTCAGACCCGCCCGACAGGCGCCTACAGATCCAGCCGGCCGGTGCTGGCGCCGAACTTCTCGACCTCGACGCCGGCGATGTGGCCGAGGGCGAGCAGCAGGTTGGCCGTCGGCTCTTCCTTGGCCACGATGTGCCGGTTGCCCTTGAGACGGCCGTGGGCGCCGCCCACCAGCAGCGTCGGCGGATTGCTGCGGTCGTGCAGGTTGCCGTTGCTCATGCCGCTGCCCCAGTAGAAGAGCGAGTGGTCGAGCAGGTTGCCGTCGCCGTCCTTGGTGTTCTTCACCTTCTCCAGGAACTCGGCGAACTTGATCATCTGGTAGGTGCCGATCTTCGCGTACTTGGCGAGCTTCTCGGCGTCGTTGCCGTGGTGCGAGATGCTGTGATGCGTCTCGGGCACGCCGATGTGCGCGTAGCTGCGGTCGGTCGGCTCGTGGCCGATCATGAAGGAGAACACGCGGCTGATGTCGCCCTGCAGCGCCAGGTGCATCAGGTCGTAGGTCACGCTCATGTGGTCGTCGAAGGCCTCGGGCAGTCCGATCGGCGCGTCGGGGTTGCCGGTCAGTGTGCCGAGCCGCGTCTCCATGCGCTCGAGCTGACCTTCGACCTGGCGGATGTTGCTCAGGTATTCGTCGAGGATCGCCTTGTCGGCCGCGCCGAGCGAGCCGCGCAGCTTCGACGTTTCGGCGGTCATCGAGTCGAGCAGGCTCTGCTTCTCCTTCAGCCGGGCCTGCCGGAACTGCGGCGACCCGACCTCGCCGAACATCCGCTCGAACGTGACGCGCGGGTTGATCGACACCGGCAGCGGCCGGGTGTCCTCCCGCCACGCCAGCGTCTCGAACATCGTGCACGGGAAGCCGTCGCAGGCGCCGGCGGAGGTGCCCATGTCCTCGGTGCCGACTTCGATCGACCGCATCGGCGTATCGCCCGCCACCTTGTCGGCGATGTACTGGTCGAGCGTCTTCTTCGATCGCAGCTGGTTGAACGCGTCGCCGGTGCCGCCGCGCGACACGTCGGGGCCGACGCCGTTGAGGAACGCCGAGCTGGCCCCCACGTGCACCGACTCGCCCCACGGCGCTTTCAGCTTGCTGATCGTCACGAGCTGATCGCGGAACGGCTCGACCGGCTGCATCACCGGCTTGAACTCGAAGTTCGCGCCGTCGGCGGCCGGGTGCCACGTCTCCGGGTAGACGCCGCACGGCATGTAGATGACGCCGAACCGGAACGGCGCGGCGGCCGCAGACTGCGACTGTGCTGTGAGCGCCGGCACCATGGCGTCGAGGAAGGGCAGCGCGACGGCGGCGCCGAGAGTGCCCTGCAGGAACGTGCGGCGCGACAGGTGCTTCTTCGTGATGATCATGGATGCTCCATGGAGGGCGTTGCGGTGGCCCGAGCGACGGTGGTCGAGGTCCCTGCCGGTTCCAGCTTGGTGCGCATCTGGAATGGCGCGCTGTCGATGATCCCTTGAACGAGTGTTGCCAGACGGTAGTTGTCGAGTGCGGCCTTGCGGACGATGCTCCGGACGACCGGCATGTCCGACGGTTGCACGCCGCGGCCGAGGGCGTAGGTCATGAGCCGCTCGGTCAGGACGGTGGCGAAAGCGTCGGGCCGCGCGAGAATCGCGTTCCGCAGCGCCACCGGGCCATCGACCTTGGTGCCGTCGGCCAGGATGCCGCCGCTGTCGATCGCGGCCCCGCCGTCGCCCTTGGTCCGCCACTGGCCAACCGAGTTGAACTGCTCGAGGGCGAACCCGGGCGGATCGATGACGCGGTGGCAACTGGCGCAGACGACCGGGGTGCGATGCCGTTCGAGCTGTTCGCGCACGGTCTTCGGCGCGTTCTCCTTGTTGCTTTCCTCGAGTGTGGGCACGTTTGGCAGCGGCGGCGGCGGCGGCGTGTTCAGGAAGGTCGACAGGACGTACTTGCCGCGATAGACCGGCGACGTGCGCGTCGCCACCGACGTCAGCGACAGGATGCTGCCGTGGCCGAGCAGGCCGAACCGGTTCGCATCGGTGACCTTCACCTGGCGGAACCGGGTGCCGTAGACGCCCGGAATCCCGTAATGCTTCGCCAGCCGCTCGTCCACGAAGGTGTAGTCGGCGCTCAGGAGTTCGAGAGCGCTTCGCTTGCCCCGCAGGATGTGCGCAAAGAGCATCTCCGTTTCGGTGCGGAACCCTTCGCGGATGTTGTCGTCGAAGTCCGGGAACATCAGGATGTCCGGCTGGACCTTCGACTCGAGGTTGCGCAACTGCAGCCACTGGCCCGTGAAGTTGCTCACCAGCGCGTCGGCGCGACGGTCCGCAATCATCCGCGTGACCTGGGCCGCCAGCACGCCGGGCGCGCGCAGACCTCCGGTGGACGCCAGGTCTATGAGCCGCTGGTCGGGGATGCTGCTCCAGAGGAAGAACGAGAGCCGGGATGCCAGCTCGACGTCGCTCACCTGGCGGCTCGCGCCCGCGCGCAGACCGGCCGGGTCGCGCTCGACGCGGTAGAGGAAATAGGGGCTGACGAGCACGCGCGCCAGGCCCGCGCGGATACCCGCGTCGAACGACTCACCGCGCGCTCGCGTTTCGTTGTAGAACGCGAGCGGCGCCTCGACGTCGGCGGCCGTCACCGGGCGGCGGTAGGCACGCTTGGCCACGTTGAGGAGGATGCGGTTCGCGCAGGCGGCCTCTTCCGCGGCGGCGTTCGGCGTGCAGAGGAGAAGCCGCTCCCGGCTCGGCGTCGGACTGACACCCGTGACCTTGTAGGGCCCTTCGATGCCGACGGTCTTCAGCTTCGGCACCCCACCCGTGAAGTGGATCTCCTGGCTGTCGCGCAGCGAGGGCACCCAGACGTCCTGCGCCTGGGCTCGACGCTCGGCGAAGGTGAAGCCGACGTCGTGCGGTCCAGCCGTGACCTTCACGGTGGCCGTCATCCGCGCGTCGATGATCGGCCGGATGTCGTTCATGCTCTTGGCCTGCGCGGCGTGATCCTCGGGGCCGCCCAAGTCCGCCTTGTAGACCTCCTCGCCGTCGATCGTGACGATGAAGGTGTTCGGCCGGTCGTTGCCTTCGATGCCGGAGTAGCCCTCTTCGATGCCGCGATAGAGCCGCCCCAGCAGCTTGTACTCGCCGTCGGCGGGGAAGACGTGGCGCACCACGCGACCGCCGCGCGTGCCGAGCGGCAGCCCGTCGACGTGCTCGTTCTGCGAAAGGTTGCGCGGGATCAGGAACTCGGCGGTGGTCGGCTGGACCTTCGCGTCGCCGACGGCCAGCGTACTGATGCGCTGCGCTGCGGTCACATATCCGTCGAGCAGGAGCGGCGACGTCGTGAGCGCACTCGCGATGTTGTCGAAACCGAAGTCGCCGCCGTCGTTGGGCAGCAGCGCCGAGACGTCCACGTCGAGCGAAAGGAGATCCCGGATCGCGTTGCGGTACTCGGCGCGGTTCAGCCGGTGTACCACGTAGCGTCCCGGCGTCGCCTTGCCCTGCCACCCGCGATCGAGGGACGAGGTCAGCCAGCCGGTGAACTCGCCGTAGCTCGCTTCGGTGGGATGCGGCATGCCCTGGGGCGGCATCGCCCGCACGTTCAACTTACGCAGAACCCGTTCCCAGGTCGCGGCGTCCTTCGTGAGGTCGTCGAGGCTGGCGGTCTCGAGGTTGACCGGATCGTTTGCGGGCAGCGGGTTCCGGGTGTTGTGGCACGACACGCAGTACTGCTTGACCCAGGCCTTCTGTTTGTCGAGGTCGGCCGGTGCGGTGGCGGGGCGAGAGGATGCGGAGGCCGCGCGCGGCGTCGCTGGTGCCTGAGCCGCGACGGCGCGCGCCTGACTGGCAGGCGCTTGCGCGCTCTGCTTACTTTGGGGCGCTTGCGCGCTCCGTTGATTTGTCGGCGCTTGCGCGCCGAGGAGCGCGACGCCGCCCCAGAGCAGCCCCGCGCCGAGGAAGACCCGTCTGATCACGCGCCGGCCTCCGTATCGACCGCCTTCTTCTCGTCTTTCTTCTCGGACGCCGGCAGCGGTGGCGGCTGCGGCGCCGGATCGTCCGGCTTGAGCCCCATCGCCTCACGCACCGCGGCGATTACTTCTTCGCGGGTGTTGCGCTTCGGACGATAGGTGCGTGCATCGGCGTTGTTGCCCGGCGGCGGCGGAGGCTCCGGCTTCTCGGCCAGCAGCAGCGGTGTGAGGTTGTCCTTGTTCACCGCGTCCAGTTTCGCGCCGGCCGTGATCAGGGCCTTGATGATCGGAACCTGCCGCGCGCTCACGGCCTGGTGCAGCAGCGTGGAGCCATCGGGCGCCTTGGCATTCGGGTTGGCGCCTGCGGCCAGCAGCACCTTGATCGCTTCGTACGGCTCGCGGTTGGACGCCTCGCGGAAAGGCGGGGCGCTCAGCCGGTCGAAGCCGGGACCGGCAGCGAACGCCGCGCCGCGGCCTCCGGTCATCGCCACCATCATCGGCGTGCGGCCCAGGTTGGGATTGCCGCGGCCAGGGGCCGCCGCGGCGGCATCGGGCTTGGGCTCTTTCTTCACCTCGGTCGGGCTCCACTCGACCTGCGCGCCCTTGGCGATCATCAGCTTCAGCGCTTCGACATCGGCCGCCTGCGCCGCCCGGAAGAACGGCGACGCGTTGTGGTCGGCATCGCAGCACAGCGCCGCGTGGTGCAGCTTGCCGACGAAGGCCTTGTTCGGATCGGCTCCCTTGTCGAGCAGGAGCTTCACGAGGTCGAGCGCGGTCAGCGTGTTGTCGAAGTCGGCGCGCAGCCGCGAGCCGTCGCGCGCCCGCATGTCGGTGGTGGCATCGTGCATATCCACCGCGAAATAGAGCGACCCGTCGTTGGCATCGGCGCCGAGCTCGAGCATCGTCTTCGCCATGTCGAACCGGTCGTTGACGATCGCAATCGACATCGCGGTGGCGTTGTCGCCGTTGGTCAGCTTGGGATCGGCCCCGCCCGCGATGAGCGCGCGCACCGCGGCTTCGTGCCCTTCGCGCGCCGCGAACATGAGCGCGGTGAAGCCGCCGGTGGGGAAGTCGGAGTTCTTGCGCTCGGTGAGGCCGCTGACGTGCGCCTGGCGGTTTGGATCCGCACCAGCCGCCAGCAGCGCCTTCACCACTTCGGCGTGGCCCTCAGCGGCCGCCCACATCAGCGCGGTCTGCTTCTGATAGGAGTCGGTGGCGTTGGTGTCCGCGCCGACCTCGAGCAGCAGCTTCACCGCGTCGAGCGAGCCGGTGCGAGCCGCGGCCATCAACGACGTTTCGGTGCCGACCGGCGCGGCCTTCGCGTCGGCGCCGGCGCGAATCAGCGCCTGAATGACCGGCGCGGCCCCGGTGCGGCTCGACTGAAGCAGCGGCGTGACGCCGTAGCGATTGGCGATGCCCACCTTGGCCCCGGCCGCGATCAGCGCCCGCGCCATGTCGAGGTCCGAGTGATAGGCCGCCCAGAGCAGTGCCGTCGAACCGTCGGAGGCCTGCTGGTTGACGTCCACGCGCTTGGTGATCTGCGCGCGCACGCCGGCAAGGTCGCCGTTCCTGGCGGCGACGATCAGCGCGCCGTCGCTTGCGGCCTGACCGCGGATGACGAGGAGAACAGTGACGAGCGGCAGCAGCGAGAGCAGCCACCTTGAGGAACGTACGGTGCGCATCCTTGGCCCACCTCTTTCGTGGAAGGCGGTTCCCACCGCCTCCGTGCGTTAGTCGAGCGACCCGGCGACCACTGACCCGGCCTTGCAAGACGGAAGCCCGCGCACCTTTTCCCCCGAGTTCACCGGGCGCGTTTCCCGCATCGCGACAGTCAGGTCGAAATTGTTCGGATCCTAGCACTTAGCGAGATTTTTCGCACTACGTAGAGTGGGTCAAATTTCGCTCAGAACTAAAACCTACGGCCGAGGTGGGAAAACAGACCGCTAGGCTTCAGGCCGGTTTCCTGGGAAATCCAAGCGTGCAGCTACGGGCAGGCCTGGGCAACGCGGCTGACGTTCGAGACATTGAGGCCGTCCACGCCGTTCGTGCCGAGCAGGAGCCCGCTCGCGGACATGCGCTGGCCGACGAAAGCGTCGAGCCGGCTCAGCACGAATTTGAGTGTGACCGTGCCGGTTCCGAGCGCCCGCGTGGCGTCCTGCTCGCCGACGCCCGCCCGATCGATCCGCTCGGGCACGGTGGCGTTGGTCAGCACCCAGTCGCTGCCGCTGCGAGCCAGACAACCCACGACCCGCGCGAGTGAGTTGGCGGGCAGGGCCGTCGAGCCGTCCTTGGGCACGATGCGCAAGTGGCCCACCGTTTCTGGGCTCAGTTCGGTGCTCCCTGCCGGGAGCCCGTTCGATTTCAGAATCAGCGCCACCAGATCGTTGTAGGTGGACGGCGACAGCGACCCCTCGGCTCCGCTCGGCATGTTCATGCGCACGAAGGTGACGAGGTCGGAGACGGTCTTTTGCGAGTAGCCCTCCCAGAAAGAGGTGCCCACGAGCTGGCCGTCGCCCGCGCCGCCGAGGGTGTGGCACTCGGCGCAGTTGGCGCTGAACGTGCCGAGGGCCCGGACCGCCTGTGCGTCGGTGTAAGCGCCTTCCCACACGGTCGACTGGGCCTGCGCCACCATCATGGCCGAGCCGAGCGAGACGAAATACCCGCCAAGGGCGAGCGCGACGAGTGGGGCATACGAACGGAACCGACGAGGCATGTGCCGATCTTACAATTTCGCGGCAGTCTCGTACTCGGGACGAAGCTGGGCCATCAGTGTGCGATAGGTTTCGAACGCGCCGAGGAGGGTCAGACGTGCGAACGCGCCACCCGGAGGTTGACGCTGCCGGCGTCGAACGCCACGCGGCGGATGGCGCTACCATGCCGGCATGACGCTGGCGCCGGCGCCGTCACACCCCCGGGTCTTCGCGCGCGCATCGACCAACCGCCTCACCCCTCACGACCGTGACCGGTTTGCCGGCCCGTCACTCTTCGATGCCCTGGGCCGTGCGGTCTGCGAGGCCGGGTGCCTGCCGCGCAAGGAGCTCTTCGAGGCCTGGGAGATGGCCCGGCGGGTGCGCCGGCGGTTCCGCGGCGGCCGCGTCGTCGACCTCGCCGGCGGGCACGGCCTGCTCGCCCAGGTATTGCTGCTGCTCGACGACTCGTCGCCGTCGGCGTTCGTCGTCGACACCGCGGTTCCGCCCTCGGCGGCCGTGCTCCATGCGGCGCTCGTCGCCGGCTGGCCGCGGCTGCAGGATCGGGTCAGGTTCGTGACCGGCGATCTCGATGCTGTTCCGCTCCTCGCCGGCGATCTGGTGGTGTCGTGCCACGCGTGCGGCGAGCTCACCGATCGCGTGCTGGTGCTGGCGGCGCGGGCGCGCGCCTCCGTCGCCGTGCTGCCGTGCTGCCACGACACGCGCGCGGCGGCCGAGTCGCCGGTGCGCGGCTGGATGGACGCGGCGCTCGCCATCGACGTGGGGCGCGCGCACTGGCTGGCGGCGCAGCGCTACCAAGTACGGACGCAGAGCGTTCCGCCCGACATCACGCCGAAGTACCGGCTGCTGCTGGGCGCGCCGCTTGATTCGGCGTCGGCCGATGTGCCGGAGGTCGCTTCGTGCGCCGCGGGTTGATCTTCGTCGCGCTGTTCTGGGTGCCGGTGCTGGCCGCGCAGGCGCCGTCGAAGCCCGACGCCCCGAAGCCGGCCCCGCGACACACGAACGGCCGCATCGATATCACCGGGCTGTGGCAGGGCGGCGGGCCGATCGGCAACATCGCGGACGGCCTGCCGAACGGCGAGACGATTCCGCTGCTGCCCGAGGCCAAGCGAGTGCTCGAGTCGCGCCAGTCGAAAGACGATCCCCAGGCCAGTTGCCTCCCGAGCGGCGTGCCGCGGATCGCACCGTATCCCTGGCGCATCGTCGAGACCCCGACGCACATCTTCTTTCTCTTCGAGGCCAACATCCACAGTTACCGCCAGATCTTCATGGACGGCCGGCCGCATCCGCGCGATCTCGACCCGACGTGGTACGGCCACTCGGTCGGCCGGTGGGACGGCGACACGCTGGTCGTGGACACCGTCGGCTTCAACGACCGGTTCTGGTTCGACTTCAAGGGGCACCCGCACACCGAGCGCCTGCACATCGTCGAGCGCTACACGCGGACGAGTGCCTCGACGCTGGTGAACGAGATCACGATCGACGATCCCGGCGCATACGCCAGGCCGTTCACGGTGCGATTCATTGCCGAACTGGCGCCGGCCGGCGACGAGCTGATGGAATACATCTGCGCCGAGAACAACCAGGACGTGTCACACCTGATCGGGCCGACCGCCGCGCCGGGCGACCCCGAGCGCCCGCTCGGCACGCTCAACCGCAAGTAGCGCCGGGATGTCAGCGGCCGCGTTTCTGCGGCGCCGCCGTGCGGGCCGCAGCTTCGAACGCCGCCGCCAGCGGCGCGAACTCGGGGCGGGGTCCGGTCCATTCGAGCTCGCCCACGTCGCCGAACGTCGGCACGTCGGTGCGCAGCGTGGCCAGCGTGCGAAAAAGCAGGGCCTGCGGCCGGTTCTCCTCGAGCGTGCGCGCGAGCGCGGCCGGGTTGGTGGCGTTGACGCCCCAGGTT
>DATMDI010000508.1:0-17941 GCA_035557875.1 Vicinamibacterales bacterium | reverse complement strand
CTGCTCCTGTTCGTGTTCACCGTGTTCTACCGGTTCAACACCCTCGGCGGCGCCCTCGGCGGCTTCGACAACGATCACTTCGTGCCCTTCGCCTTCGCGAAGCAGGTCGAGGCCGGCGAGCAGCCGCTGCGCGACTTCGTCGGGACGGGCCTTCAGGGTGCCTGGCCGTCGCTCACCTTCGAGGCCTCCGCCTGGGCGCAGCGGGTGATGGGCGATTCGCTGCGTTCGGAGGCGCTGCTCTCGGTATGGGGCCTGGCCCTGGCGGCGGTGGTGACGTTCCGCGCGGCGGCGCTCGTGGCGCCCTGGCCCCTCGCGTTCGGCGTCACGGCGCTCTCGATCCTGATCGGGCCGAAGTTGTACAGCTATCCAAAGGTCGTGGTGCTCGCGCTGGCGGCGTGGCTGTGCGCGCGCTATGGCCGCTCCCACAGTGGCGCCCTGGCCAGCGGGCTGGGCGTGTTGACGGCGGTGGCCTTCCTCTTCCGCCACGACCTGGCGGTGTACGTCGCGGCCGGCGCATTGACCGCGATCGCCGTCGGCAGCGCCGGCCGCGGCTGGCGCCGGGGGCTGCTGCACGCGGCGGCTTACGCGGCGGTGACCGCCATCTGTCTCCTCCCTTCGGCGTGGTTCGTGTCGCGGCACGCGGGCCTGCAGGCCTATCTCGACGACAGCGTGTTCGCGGTGCGGCAGGAATCGCGGCGGACCAGCCGGATCGAGCGCGGCGTCGTGTTCACCGGCGAGAACGGGCGTGCGCTGGCGCCGCACGCGTTCCTCGACGAGCCCCAGAACGCGGCCTGGTGGCTGTTCTACGCCACCGCCGCGCTGCCGATCGTCGTGCTCGCCGGGTCGGCGCTTCGCGCCACCGATCGCGCGGCGCTGTGGCCGGCGCTCGCGCCGAGCGCGGCGATGGCGCTGCTCGTGGTGCCGGCGTTTCTCCGCGGCAACACCGCCGCGCGGATCAGCGACCTGGCGCCGCTGATGGCCGTGCTCTGGGCCGGCGTGCTGGTCCTGCCGTTCCGCGTCACGCGGTGGCGCACGTGGTCGGCCGGCCTGGCGCTGCTGGCGGTGATGGCGTTCAGCGCGACGGTGCAGGCGGTGTGGACGGTGGGCAACGCTCGCAGCGAGCTCGATACGTCGGGGTGGTCCGATTCTGTCGGCAAGCTCGCGCGGCAGGCGGCACGGCGGTGGGACGAGCTCGGCGCGCTCCCTGCCGCCTACTGGAGCGGCGACGCCGCCAGCCCCAGCATGCGTGCCGTCCAGTACCTGCACGCGTGCACCGCCCCTGACGATCGCATCATCGTCCTGTCGTACCAGCCCGAGCTCCTGCCGCTGGCCGATCGCCGCTTCGGCGGCGGGGGCTACGGCATGGTGCCAGGCCTGCTCATTCTTTACCGCAACCAGGCGACGATGATCGCGCAGTGGCGCCGCGAGCCGGTGCCGATCGTGCTGATGCAGACCGGCCCCGAAGACGAGACCGAAGTGCCGTTCATCCTCGAATACCTGCGCGCCCGCTATCGCGATGCCGGGCCGATCGACCTCAACGGCGGCCCGGTGCGGGTCTTCGTTGACACTGGTCGCACGCAGGTGCGCACCTACGGCACCGCGAACCTGCCCTGCTTCCGCTGACGCCCTGCTAGTCCGCGTGAGCGCTCCCGGGGGAAAACCGAGGCTGTACCGGCAGCCGGACGCCGGGAGCCGGGAGCCCGCGAAGCCTGATACGATCCCCCAGATGTCCACCTCGGCCGTCGCGTTCATCCCGGCGCGGCTCGGCTCCAAACGTGTCCCCGGCAAGAACGTCCGAGCGCTGGCCGGCCATCCGATGATCGCCTACACGATTGCGCCGGCGCTTGCGAGCGGCGTGTTCTCCGCGGTCATCGTCTCGACCGACTCCGAAGAGATTGCCGCGGTCGCCCGGCACTATGGCGCCGAGGTGCCGTTCCTGCGCCCGGCGGCTCTTGCCGGCGACACCTCGCCCGACATCGAGTGGCTGGAGCACGCGCTCACCGAGCTGCGCGCGGGCGGCCGCACCTGGGACGCCTTCAGCATCCTGCGGCCCACGAGCCCGTTCCGCAGCGCCGCGATGATTCGCCGCGCCTTCGACCGCTTCACGGGCCAGGCCGGCGCCGACTCGCTGCGCGCGGTGGAGAAGTGCGCCCAGCACCCGGGCAAGATGTGGGTGATTCGCGGCGACCGGATGCTGCCGCTGCTGCCGTTCGGGCCCGCCGAACAGCCCTGGCACAGCACTCCGTATCAGGCGCTGCCGCCCGTCTACGTCCAGAACGCCTCGCTCGAGATCGCTTGGACGCGCGTCGTGTTCGAGCGCCGCACCATCGCCGGCGACGTCGTGGTGCCGTTCGTCACCGAGGCCCACGAGGGTTTCGACATCAATGATGCGTACGACTGGATGGTGGCCGAGCGCCTGATCGCGGACGGGGCCGCACAGCTGCCCGTGATCGCGCAGTCGTCGTACTTAACCGCTGGAGCCGCCTCTATTCGTACATAGGGGCCGGCCGTGGCCGGCCCTGGGCGCCTGAAGGCGACCCAACCTACGAGGGTCAACGAGAAACGAATGGGAGATCTACAAACCGACCAGGGTGAATCGCTCGAGCTCAGCTTCGTGCCGATCACCGAGTTCCGCCGGCTGCTGGCGGCGCCGGCGTCGCGCGGCGCCCGCGTGCGCGCCTTCGCGGCGCTCGCCCGCATCAACACGCTGGGGATGATCGCCGGCGCGTGGTCCGGGCACATCGGCACCAGCTTCAGTTCGCTCGAGATCATGAGCTGGCTGTTCCTCAACGAGATGCGCGACCTCGATCACGGTGACGACGCGTGCGACATCTTCTTCTCGTCGAAGGGGCACGACGCGCCGGCGCTCTACTCGGTGCTCATCGGCCTCGGCCTGCTGCCCGCCGATTCGCTCTACGAGTTGCGGCGGCTGCACGGGCTGCCGGGCCACCCGCACGTCGAGACGCCGTACATTCAGGCCAACACCGGCTCGCTCGGCATGGGTATCTCCAAGGCCAAGGGCATGGCCCTGGCCAACCGTCTCACCGGCCGGCCGCGCCGCATCTTCGTGCTCACCGGAGACGGCGAGCTGCAGGAAGGGCAGTTCTGGGAGTCGCTGGGCTCGGCGGTGACGCGCAGCCTCGGCGAGATCACCGCGATCATCGACCACAACAAGATCCAGTCCGACACCTGGGTGCACGAGGTCAGCCCGCTTGGCGATCTGGCCGAGAAGCTGCGCGCGTTCGGCTGGCACGTCGCGCGCTGCGACGGCCACGACGTGGACGCGCTCGAGCGCGTGTTCCGCGCCTTCGACGCCGTGCCCGATCGCCCCAAGGTGCTGATTGCCGACACCATCAAGGGGCGCGGCGTGAGCTTCATGGAAGGGCCTGTCGCGCTCAGCGCCTCCGATCTCTATCTCTTTCACTCGGGTGCCCCGCCCGAGCCGCAGTACGCGGCCGGGCTCAAGGAGCTGCTGGCCACCGCCAACGCGCGCTTCGCGGAGCTTGGTCTCGGCCCCGTGGCCACCGAGGCGCGCATCCGCAGTCCGCGCCGCGAGCCGCGGCAGACCGACAACCTCGTGGGCGCCTACGAGAAGGCGCTCGTCGCGCTGGGCGAGCGCCGGCCCGACGCGCTCGTGCTCGACGCCGATCTGATCAAGGACTGCGGTCTCCTCTCGTTTGCGCACCGCTTTCCCGATCGGTTCGTCGAGTGCGGCATCGCCGAGCAGGACATGGTGTCGATGGCCGCCGGCATGGCCCGCCGCGGCGCCCTACCGCTGGTCCACTCGTTCGCCTGCTTCCTGGCGGCGCGGCCGAACGAACAGATCTACAACCAGGGCAGCGAGAGCTCGAAGGTCGTTTACGTGGCCTCGCTCGCCGGTCTGCTGCCCGGCGGTCCTGGACACTCGCACCAGTCGGTGCGCGACATCTCGGCCCTGGCCGCGGTGCCGGGCCTGGTGATGGCCGAGCCGAGCGCCGAGGCCGAAGTGGCGCCGCTCCTCGACGCGCTCGTGGACGGCTCCGGCAGCGGCTACCTCCGCCTCGTCTCGGTGAAATGGCCGTTGCCGTTCACCTATCCGTCCGGCCACCGGGTAGCCGTCGGCACCGGCTGGGTGGCGCGCGAAGGGGTTGATGGCGTGGTGTTCGCCTACGGCCCGTGGATGCTCTCGAACGCCTGGCACGCTGCCGCGGATGTCGAGGCGGCGACCGGTGCACGGCTCGCGGTCGTGGCGCTGCCGTGGCTCAACCGCGTGGACGAGCTCTGGCTGCGCGAGACGATCGGCGCGCGCCGCACCGTCATCACGCTCGACAATCATTACGTGCAAGGCGGGCAGGGGGAGATGCTGGCCGCGGCGATTGCTCGCCTCGGTCTGGCGTCGGCGCCAACGGTGCTGAGCCTGGGCGTGACGTCGCTGCCCGAGTGCGGCACCAACGACGAAGTGCTGCAGCACCACGGTCTCGACGTGGCCAGCCTGGTACAGCGCTTTCGTGCCGCGCTCGAGCCGGTGGCGCCCGGCGCGCGATCGAGGTAGGGCGGCCGTTCAGCGCCGCCGCGGGGACATGTAGGGCGGCCCTTCAGGGCCGCCTCCGTTAAAGGGATTGATTCATCGCATGACCGTTCTGTTCTGGGACATCGACGGCACGCTGCTGACCACCGCCAAGGGCGGCATGTTCGCGTGGGACGACGCCGTCAAGGAGATCACCGGCCGGGAGTTCGCCCTGCAGTCGATGCGCATCCCCGGGATGACCGACTATCAGATTGCGGCGCGCACTTTCGAGATGCTCGGGCTCGAGCGCACCGAGGAACTGACCCACCAGCTGGTGCGTCGCTACGAGGAGCTGCTGCCCGCGAGCCTGCCGCGCCGGACCGGCCACGTGCTCAAGAACGTGCGCGAGGTGCTGGAGCAGCTGCGCGCACGGCCCGACGTGCAGTCGTACCTGCTGACCGGCAACACGCGGGGCGGCGCCAAGGCCAAGCTCACGCACTACGGCCTCCTCGATTTTTTTCCCGAGGGCGCCTTTGCCGAGGACACGCGTGAGCGCGCGACGATCGCCGAGCGGGCGATGGCCATGGCGCGGCGCGCCGGGCCGGTGTCGGAACACGAGGTGTTCGTCATCGGCGACACGCCCCACGACATCGAGTGCGCCAACGCCATCGGCGTGCGCACGATCGCGGTGGCCACCGGCGGCTACTCGGTGGAGGAGCTGCGGGCGCACCGGCCGTGGCGGGTGTTCACGGAGATGCCGGCGCCGGATGCCTTCATGTGGCTCATCGACGTGGAGCACCGCGATCTGCAGCCCGAGCGCGCGCCGGCATGAAGCGCGGCATCCGCCGCGTTCCCGCGCTCTGGCGGGCGTCGCGGCTGCTCCGGCGCTGGTATCACGCCCGGCGCGACGCCTATCCCGACTGGGAGGCGATCCTTCGATCCGAACCCGGGCGCTGGGAAACCGCGCGCGGCGCCGCCGCCGGCGGGCCGCGCGTGCTGATGGCGTCGTCCATCGGCTCCTACGCCCACGCGGTGACGCTCGAGAGCGCGCTCGCGGCGGCGCTGACCTTTCGCGGCGCCGACGTGCACGCGCTGCTGTGCGACTCGGCCCTGCCGGCGTGCGCCGAGTGCGAGGCGTCTCTCTATCCCAACCTCGCCACGTTCGTGCGCCGCGGCCCGCAGGCGGATCTGTGCAAGGACTGCATGTGGCCGGCCGAGCGCGTCTATCGATCGCTTGGACTGACCATCCATCGTTACGGCGACTGGCTCCAGCCCGGCGACCGCGCCGAGGCGCGGGAGACCGCGCAGACGCTGCCGCGCGAGGCGATTCAGGGCTACGTGCGCGACGGCATCGCCATGGGCGAGCACGCCTACGCCGGCGCGCTGCGCTTCTTCGCCACCGGCTCGCTCGACGACGAGCCGCACGGCGAGGCCGTGTTGCGCCGCTACCTCGAGTCGGCGCTGCTGACCGCCACCGCCACGACGCGGCTGCTGCGCGGGGTCGGCTTCACCGCCGCGGTGTTCACCCACGGCATCTACGTGCCGTGGGGGCTCGTCGGCGAAGTCGCGCGACGCGAGCAGGTGCGCGTGGCCACCTGGAACGTCGCCTATCGGAAGCGTCGTTTCATCTTCAGCCACGACGACACCTATCACCATACGCTCATGACCGAGCCGCGCGCGCACTGGGAGAACCTGGTGCTGTCGGAGCAGCAGGAGCGTGAGCTGATGCAGTACCTGTCGAGCCGCCGCGAAGGGCTGTTCGACTGGATCGTCTTCAACCGGGCGCGCAAGGACGACCCGAAGGAGCTGGCCGCCCGCATCGGCATCGATCCGTCGAAGCCGGTGATCGGGCTCCTCACCAACGTGTCGTGGGACGCGCAGCTCCACTATCCCGCCAACGCGTTCCCGAACATGCTGGAATGGCTGGTGCGGAGCTGCGAGTATTTCGCCACCCGCCCGGACCTGCAGCTGCTCATCCGGGTGCACCCCGCCGAGATCAGCGGCTTCCCGCCGTCGCGGCAGCCGATTCTCGGCGAGCTGGCGCGCCGGGTGCCGCGTCTGGCGCCGAACATCCGGGTGGTGCCGCCCGAGAGCCGGATGAGCACCTACGGGCTCATGTCGCTCTGCAACGCCGCCATCATCTACGGCACCAAGATGGGCGTCGAGCTGACCAGCGTGGGGCTGCCGGTGATCGTGGCGGGGGAGGCCTGGATCCGCAACAAGGGGCTGACCCACGACGCCAGCTCGCCCGAGGAGTACATCCGGCTCCTCGACCAGCTTCCGTTCGCCAAGGGGCTGGGTCCGGAACTACTGGCCCGGGCGAGGCGCTACGCCTATCATTTCTTCTTCAATCGGATGATCCCCCTGCCCTTCGTCGAACCCAAGGCCGGTTACCCGATCTACCGGCTGAAGCTGGAGCGCTTGCAGCAGCTGCTCCCCGGGGCGTCGGCCGGCCTCGACACGCTCTGTGAGGGCGTGCTCGGCGCGCGGCCGTTCGTCATGACCGACCGGGACGCGCCGTTGACCGATCTCGTCGCGAGCTGATGGACGCCGGCTTCCGGTTCGATCCGCTGGTGGGCGGCTTCCTGGCGGCGCTCGTCGCATCGATCCTGCTGGGGGCCGTGATGCGCTGGCTGTCGGCGTCGATCGGGGCCGTGGTGCCGCCGCGCCCCGACCGCTGGCACAGCCAGCCGACGCCGACGATGGGCGGCGTGGCGATTGCCGGCGCCACCATCGTCGCCTTCGTCATCGGCCTGACGCAGCTGGGTGCGGTGGACTTCGGCGAGCCGTGGGCGCCGGTGCTGCTGGCGGCGCTCGCCATGTGCTGCGTCGGCATCTTCGACGACCGGCTGCAGCTGTCGCCGCTCGCCAAGCTGGTGGCGTCGCTCGCCATCGGCGCGTTTCTCGTCTTCTCGCTCGCCAGCGCGCTGCCCGCCGGCGCCTTGCCGTTCACCGACACGCTCATCGCCACGGTGTGGTTCGCCGGCATGTGCCACGCGGTGAACCTCCTCGACAACATGGACGGCCTCGCCGCGGGGGTCGCCCTCATCGCCGCCGTGTTCCTCGCCGCGCTCCTCGTCGCGCCGCTCGGGCCCGGGCTCGTGCTGCTGCTCGTCGTGCTGGCCGGCGCCCTGGCCGGGTTCCTGTTCTGGAACCGTCCGCCGGCGCGCCTGTTCATGGGCGATTCGGGGAGCCTGTTCATCGGCGCGCTGCTCGGCGCCGCGTCGCTGGTGCCGGTGGTGCGGACGCAGATTGCGTTCGTCAGCCCGGCGGTGCTCGTAGTGCTGATTCTCGTCGTGCCGCTCTTCGACACCGGCTTCGTGCTGGTGCTGCGGCGGCTCGCCGGCCGCAAGGCGTCGAAAGGCGGCACCGACCACGTGTCGCACCGGCTCGTGTCGCTCGGCTTCTCCGAGCGCAGCGCGGTGCGCATCCTCTATCTCGTCGGGCTCATCGGCGGCGTGGCCGCCTGGGTGATCGGCACGCCGCGCGGCGTCGAGCCGATGGCGCTCGTGGCCGTGTTCGCGGTGCTGCTCGGCCTCGTCGGCATCTACCTGGCGCGCGTGCCGGCCTACAACGCCCAAGACTTCGTCGCGCTCCAGAAGTCCTCGTTCGCGCCGTTCCTCAAGGACCTTGCGTTCCGCTGGCATGCCGGGCAGGTACTGCTCGATCTGGTGCTCATCACCGTGTGCTACTACGGCGCCTACCGCCTCCGCTTCGACGGCCCCGAGCTCGACACGTTCCTGCCGTACTTCACCGCATCGCTGCCGGTGGTGCTGGGATGCCGACTGCCGGCGCTCTACGCGTCGGGCCTCTACCAGCGCTCGTGGGAGACCTTCGGCCTGCGCGACCTGGCCGCGGTGGTCCGCGGCGTCGGGCTGGGATCGCTGCTGGTGCTGGCCATTGCCTCGCTGCTGTACCGGTTCGAGGGATTCCAGCGCGGCGTTCTCGTCCTCGACCCGATCCTGCTGACGCTGGCCATCATGATCACGCGCGGCTCCTTCCGCGCCATGGCTCTCGTCGCCTCGACGCGCAGCAAGCGCAACCGCCGCGTGCTGGTCTACGGCGCGGGGGCGTTCGGGTGCCTGCTGGTGCGTGAGATGCGCGCCAACCAGCACTGGCGCATGAACCCGGTAGGGTTTCTCGACGACGATCCGGCCAAGGCGCACCGCTGGATCGCCGGCGTGCCGGTGCGCGGCGCCATCGACGATCTCGAGCGCGTGCTGCGGCGCTACGCGGTGGACGAAGTGGTGCTGAGCAGCCCGGCCATCAACGGCAGCGTCGAGGCGCGCATCCGCGCGGTGTGCGCCGACCAGGAGCGCAAGGTGCGGCGCTTCTTCATGGAAATTCAGTAGCGAAGCTACGCCACATGAGCAGGGTGGCTTCGCTTCGCTACGGCAGTATCTTTTGGCCCCGCTCCGCGGGGCGGACATCTTCGATGGCCACGTTGAGACCCTGCTCCCTCCCAGTCGGCTGTGGCCATCGAAGATGTCGGTAGTCCGTTCGGGGAAGCTTCGCGTGGGACTCGACGGCCGCGCCTTCTCGTCGCCGGCCGCAGGCGTGCGGCGCTACGTCACGGCCCTGGTGCCGGCGCTCGGCGCGCTGGGCGCGCCGCTCGAGCTCGTCGTGCTCGGGGGATCGCCGGCCGACGTGCCCGCTGGCCTGGCGCACGAGCCCGAGCCGCGTCATCCGCCCACCAACCTCGGGTGGACGCTCGTGGGCCTGCCGATCGCGGCCAGGCGCGCCGGGGTCGATCTGCTGCACGCGCCCGCCTATACGGCACCGGTGGGCATCCGGACACCCGTCGTCGTCACCATCCACGACGTCAGCTACGAGCGACATCCCGAGTGGTATCCCTACCGGCGCGACTGGCTGCGGCGAGCGTTCTATCGCGCCAGCGCGCGCTCGGCCACGCGCGTCATCACCGATTCCGCGTTCTCGGCGTCGGAGATCGAGGCCGCCTACGCGATCCCCCGCGACCGCATCGACGTCGTGCCGCTCGGTGTGGTGCCGCGCTTCGACCGCGGCGCGCCCGTCGCGTCGGGAATCGCGCCACCGTTCGTGCTGCACGTCGGCGATCTGCACCAGCGGCGGAACCTCACCGTGATCGTGGACGCCGTGCTGGCGCTGCGGCGGCGCGGCGGGGCGACCGCCGGATTGACCCTGGCGCTCGCGGGCGTCGATCGCGGTCTCGTGGACACGTTGCAGGCCCGGGCAGCGGCTGCCGGGGCGCCCGAGGCGGTGTCCGTGCTCGGCGTGGTGAGCGACGCCCGGCTGGACGCGCTCTATCGAGACGCCGTGGCGCTCGTCTATCCCTCCCTCTATGAAGGGTTCGGGCTCCCCGTGCTCGAGGCGATGGCGCGCGGCACGGCTGTGATCGCCTCGCGCGCGTCGTCGATCCCGGAGGTGCTGGGAGACGCCGGCATCCTCGTCGAGCCAGCGGACGTGGACGGGTGGACCAGCGGGCTGCATGCGATCATCGACGAGCCGGCCCGGCGTGCGGCGCTGGCCGCAGCCGGCACGGCGCGGGCCGCCGGCTTCACCTGGGCGCGCACCGCACAGGCCACCTTCGAGGTGTACGCTCGCGCGGTCGGGCGGTGACGTCGTGAAGGGCCGGCCATGATCGACACGAGTGTCATCATCGTCAACTGGAACGGCAGGCAGCATCTGCAGGCGTGCCTCGACGCCCTGTCGGCGCAGCGTGGCGTCGAGTTCGAGACGCTGGTCGTGGACAATGGCTCGACCGACGGCTCGGCGGCGTTCGTGCGCGAGCGGTTTCCGGCGGTGCGGATCCTCGCGCTCGACGCCAACCGTGGTTTCGCCGGCGGCAACAACGCCGGCGCGCGCGACGCGCACGGGCGTTTTCTGGTGTTCCTCAACAACGACACCGTCGTGGAGCGCGGTTGGCTCGCGGCGCTGCGCGGCGCCGTGGACGAGGCGTCGGGCTTCGCGCTGGCCACCTCGCGCGTGGTCTACATGCACGATCCGGCGGTGATCGACAGCGCCGGCGACGGCGTGCTGCGCTGGGGCGCCGCGTTCAAGCGCTTTCACGGCACGCGCGATCCCGAAGCCATGCACTCGGTCGAAGTGTTCGGGGTGTGCGGCGCCGCCTGCGTCGTGGCGAAAGCCGTGTTCGACGAGCTCGGTGGCTTCGACGAGACGTTCTTCGTGTCGCACGAGGACGTGGACCTGTCGTATCGCGCCCGGCTGCGCGGCTACCGGTGCCGCTATGCGGCCGACGCCGTCGTCCGGCACCATGGCAGCGCCACGCTGGGGCGGACGAGCGCGTTCGCCGTGTTCCACGGCCAGCGCAACCTCGAGTGGATGTACGTGAAGAACTCGCCGCTCAGCATCCTGTTGCGCTCGCTGCCGGGCCACCTCGTGTACACCGCCGCGGCCGCGGGCTACTTCGCGCGGAGGGGGCTGCTCGGCGCGTTTCTCCGGGCAAAGCTGGCAGCGCTGGCGGGCCTGCCGAACGTGCTGCGGCAGCGGGCCGTCGTGCAGCGGACGCGGCGGGTCGGGGCCGGTGCGATCTGGCCGCTGCTCGAACGCCGGTGGCTCTCCACCAAGCTGAGTGAGAAGCGTTTCGACGTCGGACTTGCCGGAGACAACCGGTGAACGCGTCCGCGCCGGAGCTGACGGCCATCCTGGTCAATTACAACGCCGGCGACGAGCTGCGTACCGCGCTGGCCTCGATTGCGGCCGAGATGGCCGGGCGTGCGTGGGACGGCTTCGTCGTGGACAATGCCTCGGTGGACGGCAGCGCTGCCATCGCCCAGGAGTTCCGTCCCGAGGTGACGCTCGTCGCCAACCGCGAGAACGTCGGCTTCGGACGGGCCGTGAACCAGGCGCTCGCGCGCGCGCGGGCGCCGCTCGTGCTGATCATGAACCCCGATTGCCGGCTGCAGCCAGGGGCGGTGGCCGCGCTCAGCGGGGAACTGGCGCGGCATGCGCAGTGCGCCATGACCGGGCCGCGCATCCTCAATCCCGACGGGTCGGTGCAGGGCAGCGCTCGCGGCGATCCGGACATGCTGACCGGGCTCTTCGGGCGCAGCGCCGCGCTGCGCCGGCGGCTCCCGTGGCTGCCGGTGGCGCGCCGCAACGTCGTGGACGAGACCGTTGCCGAGGCGGACCCCGCGGTGGTGGTGGACTGGCTCTCCGGGGCGTGCGTGCTCGCGCGTCGCGACGCGCTGGCCGCAGTCGGCGGGTTCGACGAGCGGTATTTCCTGTACTGGGAGGACGCCGACCTGTGCCGCCGCCTGCGTGCGCGCGGGGCACACGTCCGTTACGTGCCCGCGGCGACCGCGGTCCACCGCGTGGGCCATTCCAGCCGGACGGCGCGCGCAGCCTCGCTGCGCGCCTTCCATCAGAGCGCCTACCTGTACTACGCGACGCACGTTGCCCCGGGGGCCTTCAATCCGAAGCGGCCGCTGGCGCGAACGCTGCTCGCGGTGCGCTGCTGGTGGCTGTTGCGGGCAGCATCGGCACCGTCCGCGTCCCCGACGGCCGATCCGCCGGTGAAGGAGCGCGCCTGAGGTGCCCCTCACGATCGCGCATCCGATCGCGGCCATTCCGCTGCGGCGTCCGCTCGGGCGGCTCGGCGTGCTGTCGGCGCTCGTCATCGGCAGCCTCATGCCCGACCTGCCGCTCTTTCTGCCACTGTCGCTCCACCGGAATCTGACCCACAGCCTGATCGGGCTGTTCTGGTTTTGTCTGCCAGTCGGCGCAGGCGTCTACCTGCTGTTCGACCGCGTGCTCGAGCGGCCGCTGCGCGCGCTGATGCCGGAGGCGGTCCAGGTCCGGCTGCCGCGGGCCGCGCCGAGGCCGGCGGCCTGGTCGGCCGCCGTCGTCGTCTCGATCATGGCCGGCGCCGCGACACACACGGTGTGGGACTCGTTCACCCACGGAGGGTCAGCCGGTGTGCGTCTATTTCCGGTGCTCGAGACGCGCCTCTTCACCGTGTCCGGCTACACGGCCTACGTGTTCAGTGTCCTCCAGCACGCCAGCTCCGTTGTCGGCACGGTGCTGATGACCGTCGTGCTCGCGCGCTGGTTCCGCACCGCGCCGCTCGCGGACGGACTCGCCCCCGAAGGTCTCACGCCTCGGGCCCGGCGCTGGCTGCTCGCCGGTATCGCCGTCGTCGTGCTCGCCGCGGTCGTGACCGGCGGCGTCAGCCGCTTCCCGGACGAGCCGACGCTGCGGGCGTTGCAGGCGTTCGTGCGGCGGCTGATTGTGATGGCCTTGTCGTCTCTTGTCGCAGCCATCACGGTGTACGCCGTGGTCTGGCACTGGCTTCAGTCTCGCGGCGCGCGCGCCGCCTGAGAAGTAGCACGCGCACGGGAATTGAGAGGTGAGCGATGACAGGTGATCGAACACTGCGGCCGGAACCTTCGTGGCAGCCCAGTCGGATTGACGTGGGCAGACGCCGGACCCTCATCGGTCTCTCGGGCCTCGTCGTATTTGCCCTGGGAGCGGAGCACGCACGGGCGCAGAGCTCCCGCAGCTGCGTGCTGACCCCCGAGGCTGGCGAGGGACCGTTCTATCTGGATCCGAGGCTGGTGCGGGCCGACATCACTTCGGGTCAGCCCGGTGCGCCGCTCGGGATGGCGATGCAGGTCGTACGTGCAGGAGACTGCGCGACGCTCGCCAACGCGCGCGTCGATGTCTGGCACGCTGACGCCGTCGGTCTGTATTCCGGGTACGAAAAGCAGTCCGGAGTCGGCGGCATCTCTCCCGCGTCTGCCGTCGGTAAACAGTACTTGCGGGGAACGCAGTTCACCGACGCGCAGGGCAACGTGCGGTTCCGGACGATATTCCCGAGTTGGTACGGTGGCCGTACGCCGCATATCCACTTCAAGGTGTTTCTAGGCGGCAAGGAGGTCGTGGCGAGTCAGATCTTCTTTCCCGACGAGATCACGAGGGAAGTCTTCGCTGGGTGGCAACCGTATCGCGAGCACGTGTCCAAGCGACGGACGTTCAACGACAACGATCCGATCAAGCAGGGAGTGCACTCGACGGTCGCGCGGCAGCGTGGTTCGTACAACGCCACGGCCGTGCTCGTCGTCGCGTCGTGATGAGGCCGGAGGGCGCCCCGCCTCGTCTCAGACGTTTGCTTCGGGCGCGTAAGACTTCAGCAGGCCGCATCGCGCGCACCGATAGGTCTCGACGGCGAAGCGCGTCTTGCCCCGCGTCTTCAGGCCGTACCACGCCCGCTGCGGCTCACCTTCGATCCAGGACTCGACGTTGGCGGAATTGCCGTGCCCGCGGTCGAGCAGGAATCCTTCCTCCATCTCTCCGCCGCACTCGGGGCATTTCAGAATCGGCATTGGCGTCTCCAGCTCCGCCCTACGAGAGCAGCACTTCTTCCACGAGATCGGCGACGTGCTCGCCGATCGACAGACACGACGTGAGCCCTGGTGATTCGATTCCGGCCGCCTGTACCAGCCGGGCGTTCTGCGCGTCGCGTGCGATCTTGAAGTCGGCGAACGACCCCTCGGGGCCGTGCAGCTTGGGCCGGATGCCGCTGCCGCCGAGCCGCAGATCGTCGAGCGTCAGTTCGGGCAGCAGTTCGCGCGCTGGAGCCAGGTACTGCTCGACGGGAATGCGGTCGTCTTCGTAGTCGTCCTTGCGGTCCTGAAATCGGACTGTCGGTCCCATCGTCACGTTGCCGAAGATCGTTTTCGTGAGGTGGACGCCGAGGCTGTGCCCCTTGGCGTGGGGCAGCGGATAAACGAGGCCGTTCACGAGACGCCGCCTGGCCGGCACCAACTCCACGTATTCGCCGCGGCACGGGTGGATCGTGAAGCGCTCGCCGCCGAGCGCGGCCGACAGGTCGTCGGCGTAGAGACCGGCCGCGTTCACCACACAACGAGCCTCGATGGTCTCGGCCGGCGTCCGCAGGCGAATGGCGCCGGCCGCAACCTCGGCGCCGACGACCGGCGATCCGGGCAGCAGCACGGCGTCGTGCGCGGCCGCCTGACGCGCCAGCGCCAGCACCAGCCCCTCGGCGCTGAGGATGCCGGTGTCGGGCGAGAACAGCGCCGCCACCGCGTGCACGTGCGGCTCGCGCGCCGCCACGAAGGCGCGATCCACCAGGCGCAGCCCCTCCACACCGTTGGCCTCGCCCTTGGCCTTGATGGCTTCGAGCGTGGCGATTCCGGCCTCGTCTTGCGCCACGATGATCTTGCCGCAGCGCGCGTGCGGCACACCGAAGGCGGCACAGAACTCGTAGAGCCGGCGGTTGCCGTCTACGCAGTGCCGCGCCTTGAGCGAGCCCGCCGGGTAGTACATGCCGGCGTGAATCACCTGGCTGTTGTGGGTGCTCGTGCCCATGCCCGGCCGCGGCTCGCGCTCGAGCACGCACACGCTGCGGCCACGGCTGGCGACGGCCAGTGCGGCGGCGAGGCCGACGACGCCGGCGCCGACGACCGCGGTATCGATGGTTTCCATCTGATTAGTTGGCTAGTCGGCGCGGCTGCGGTACGATCGGAAGCCTTGCCGTCGCAGCGACGCCTCATTATCGAATGAATCCAGGCCGCGTGCTCGTCACCGGCGCCGGCGGTGGGCTGGCCTACCACGTCGTCCGTGTCTTTGCCGGGTCCGAGGTCGTGGCGCTCGACCGCCGCGCGCTCGACATCACGGACGCGGCCGCCGTGGCCCGGGTGGTGGGCGACGCGGCGCCGGACGTGATCGTCAACTGCGCCGCGTTCAACGACGTGGACGGTGCCGAGGACCGGCCCGAGCAGGCGCTGGCGCTCAACGCCTTCGCGGTGCGCAGCCTGGCCCTGGCCGCCGAGCGGGCCGGCGCCGCCCTCGTGCACTACAGCACCGACTTCGTCTTCGACGGCCGCCGTACCGGCGAGCCCTATACCGAATCGGATGCGCCGTCGCCGCGCAGCACCTACGCGTCCTCGAAACTGATGGGGGAGTGGTTCGCGCTCGACGCGCCGCGCGCGTTCGTGCTCCGCGTCGAGAGCCTGTTCGGGTCGCCCGCCGGGTGGACGGGCCGTCGCGGCACGCTCGACGCCATCGTCGGCGGCCTCGCGGCGGGACGCGAGGTGCGGGTGTTCACCGACCGCGTGGTGTCGCCGGGCTACACGCCCGACATCGCCGCGGCGACCCGGCACCTGGTCGCGAGCGGCGCCGCGCCGGGCCTCTATCACTGCGTCAACGACGGTCAGGCCACGTGGGAGCAGGTGGCGCGCGAGGCGGCGCGCGTGCTCGGCGTGGAGCCGGTGCTGCAGCTGACGACCTCCGGCCAGGTGGTGCTGAAGGCTGCCCGGCCCACCTACTGTGCCTTGTCGCCGCGCAAGCTCGCGGCGGCGGGCTTCACGATGCCGGCGTGGCAGGACGCGCTGGGCCGCTGGCTGCGACCAGGCGGCCCTCGACCGGCGGATTAGAATGAGAACCCTCAATGGCTAAGCGCGCGATCATTTCGGGCATCACCGGACAGGACGGGTCGTACCTCGCGGAGCTGCTGCTCGACAAGGGCTACGACGTGACCGGCATCGTCCGGCGCTCGAGCTCGCCCAACCTGTGGCGCATCGAGCACCTGCTCGACCGCATCACGCTGCGTCCGGCGGATCTGCTCGACCAGCTGTCGCTCGTACGGGTGATCCAGGACGTGCAGCCCGACGAGTTCTACAACCTGGCGGCGATGTCGTTCGTGCCGGCCTCCTGGGACCAGCCGCTCCTCACCGGCGACTTCAATTCGATGGGCGTGACGCGGCTGCTCGAAGCGGTGCGTCAGGTGAACCCGAAGATCCGGCTCTATCAGGCGTCGTCGAGCGAGATGTACGGCCGGGTGCGCGAGGTACCGCAGAACGAGCTCACGCCGTTCTATCCGCGCAGCCCCTACGGCGTGTCGAAGGTCTTCGGCCACTACATCACGGTGAACTATCGCGAGAGCTACGGCATCTACGCGGTCTCGGGAATCCTCTTCAATCACGAGTCGCCGCGGCGCGGGCTCGAGTTCGTCACCCGCAAGGTGACCGACGGCGTGGCGAAGATCAAGCTGGGGAAGGCCGATCATCTGGCGCTCGGCAACCTCGACGCGCAGCGCGACTGGGGGTTTGCCGGCGACTACGTCCGCGCGATGTGGCTGATGCTGCAGCAGGACGTCGCCGACGACTACGTGATTGCCACCGGCGTCACCCACTCCGTGAAGCACCTGGTGGACACCGCCTTCAAGCACGTCGGGCTCGACTACAAGAAGTATGTGCGCATCGATCCGCGGTTCATCCGCCCGGCCGAGGTCGACCTGCTGATCGGCGACGCGTCGAAGGGCAAGGAGAAGCTGGGCTGGTCACCGGTGGTCGGCTTCGAGCAGCTGGTGGCGATGATGGTGGACGCCGACCTCGAGCGCTACGCCAGCGGAACCGAGGTGGCCGCGAGCACCGGCCGCGAGCATCGCGGCTCCCACCCGTCTTCGTAGTCGTACGTGGGGACCGCCTTCAGGCGGCCGCACGCGGGCCGGCTGAAGCCGGCCCCTACGAACGTGCCCCGATCGCCGCGTAATCCAGATACGTGAACAGGAGCGAGTTCAGCTTGTCCACGTTGGCGTTCAGCGTCTCGGCCGCGGTGCCGAGCGCCGCTGGCGCGACCCGCTGCAGCTTGTCGTGCTCCGGGTATGGAGCCTGATAGCGGATCTCGACGCCGCTGAATCCGCTCACCTGCAGCAGGAACTTCAGCGTGTCGGGGTGCAGCGGCCGCACGTGGGTGATGTCGCGGACGTAGCTCTCGAAGAACGCGAACCAGCACGCCGGGTTGATGGTCTCGAGCACGATCGGCGCTCCGGGGCGCAGCGCCGCATAGGCGGCGTCGAGCAGGCCGGTGAGATACGCCGGGTCGAGGTGCTCGACCACCTGCGCGGCAATCAGGCCGCCCAGTGAGGCCGGCGGCTGCGCCCGCAGATACTCCAGCGCGTCGGCCTTCGTCGCGTCCAGCCCCTGCTGCACGCACACCTCGACCATCGACTCGTTGACGTCGATACCGCGTGCGCGCACGCCGCGCGCCTGCAGCAGGGCCAGGAATTCGCCCCGCCCGCAGCCGATGTCGATCACGTCGGACGCGCCGGCGAACAGCTCGACGTAGCCCGCCTGTCGCGCCGCGATGTCCTCGGGCGCGCCGCGGAACTGATCCTCGAAGCCGACGTACTTGTGGCTCAGCGCCTCGGATGACGTCGGCCCGCTCGCACTGAGAGGCGGGGCTTCCCCCTTCGCCAAGGCTACGGGGGACAAGTCAGCCCCGCCTGCAGGGGCACTGTCAGGCGCACCTGAAGGTGCGCCTCTCCCTACGCTCAACTCACGTGTGAGGTCGTGATTCGCCTGGCGCAGCGCCGCCACGACGGTGCGCAGCTCCTGCTGCTCGGTACGCAGCTGGTCGAAGGCGGTCTCCATGCGGCGCTCGCGCGCCGCCAGCGCCTCGCGGTAGCGCTCCACCTGATCGAGCGAAGACAGG
>DATMDI010000507.1:0-8839 GCA_035557875.1 Vicinamibacterales bacterium | reverse complement strand
ACACGCGCGCCATGATCACTGCGGCGCTCACCGGTCAGCTCGACAACGCCAGCTTCAAGAACCATCCGGTGTTCAACCTCGACGTGCCGGCCGCGGTGCCCGGCGTGCCGGACGGTGTGCTCGACGCGCGCAGCACCTGGCCCGACGCCGCGAAGTACGACGAGCAGGCGAAGAAGCTCGCGCAGATGTTCGCCGACAACTTCAAGACCTTCGAAGGCGACGTCGCGCCGGCGGTGAAGGCGGCCGGCCCGCGGGTGTGAGGTTGCGCCCTCGGCGCACGAGCGGCGCTGCGCGCCGCGGCCGGCGGAGCCGGTGACGGCCACCTACGAGGCCGTCATCGGCCTCGAGATTCACGCCCAGCTCCGCACCGCGACCAAGATCTTCTGCGGCTGCAGCACGGCTTTCGGGGCCGCGCCCAATTCCGAAGTGTGCCCGGTCTGTCTCGGACAGCCGGGCGCGCTGCCGGTCCTCAATCGCCAGGCGGTGGACTACGCCGTGATGGCGGCGCTCGCGCTCGGCAGCGAGGTGCAGTCCGAGTCGATCTTCGCGCGCAAGAACTACTTCTATCCCGACCTGCCCAAGGGGTATCAGATCTCGCAGTACGAGCGCCCGCTCGCGCTCGGCGGCGGCCTGCAGATCGCGGTGGGCGACAGCTCGCGCCTCGTCCGTCTCACCCGCATCCACATGGAAGAGGACGCGGGGAAGTCGCTGCACGAAGGGTTCCGCGACTCCGAGACCAGGACCTATGTGGATTACAACCGCAGCGGCGTACCGCTCATCGAGATCGTCTCCGAGCCCGATCTGCGGTCGGCGCCGGAGGCAGCCGAGTTCTTCACCCGCCTGCGCGAGATCCTGGTGTCGATCGGTGTCAACGACGGCAACATGGAAGAGGGAAGCCTGCGCTGCGACGCCAACGTGTCGGTGCGTCCCGTCGGGCAGGAGGCGCTCGGCACCAAGGCCGAGGTGAAGAACGTCAACTCGTTCCGCTACCTGCAGAAGGCGATCGAGTTCGAGATCGACCGCCAGATCGACGTGGTGTCGAAGGGCGGCCGGGTCGTGCAGGAGACCCGGCTCTTCGACTCGGTGTCGGGGCGGACGCACTCGATGCGCAGCAAGGAAGAGGCGCACGACTACCGCTACTTCCCCGAACCGGACCTGCCGCCGCTCGTCGTCACGGCCGACCGTGTGGGCCGACTGCGGGCGCTGCTGCCGGAACTGCCCGAAGCGCGCCGCCGGCGGTTCGTCGACAGCTACGGCATCCCCGATTACGACGCTGGCGTCCTCACGCAGTCGGGGCTCGCCGATTACTTCGAGGCCGTGGCCGGCGGTGCCGGCAACGCCAAGGCCGCGAGCAACTGGGTGATGGGCGAGCTGCTGCGGACGCTCAACGATCGGGGCACCGCGGTGGCCGACGTGCCGCTGCCGCCGGAAGCGCTGGCGGGGCTGATTGCGCTCGTCGACAAGGGCACGATCAGCAACGCCATCGCCAAAGACATCTTCTCGAAGATGTACGACACGGGACGGTCGGCCGCCGACATCGTGGCCGCCGAGGGGCTGGCGCAGAACTCCGACGAGTCGGCCGTGCTCGAGATCGTGCGCGGCGTGATCGCCGCCAACGCCGAGCCCGTGGCGCAGTATCGTGCCGGCAAACAGCAGACGTTCGGCTTTCTCGTCGGCCAGGTGATGAAGGGCAGCGGCGGCAAGGCCAATCCCAAGCTCGCCAACGCGCTGCTCAAGCGCGAACTCGACGCGCGGTAACCCGTCAAGTCGTGGGGGCCGCCTTCAGGCGGCTCGCTTCGGTCTTCGGCGCCCCGAACGATGTAGAGGCGGACCTTCAGGTCCGCCTGCGTTCCGACCCGCGGGCAGTCAGAGGCTTCTGTCGAAGCCTCCGATCAGACGCCGGGGAAAAACTCCTCGCGCGCGGCCTCCGGGGAAGGCCGCGCCTCGTCGTTTTTCATCCAAGAAGGGCCACGAAACGAGTCCGGCCACCGGAGTTCGAGGAGCTGGTTCTCGACGTGCTGCTCGGCGGTCGAGCATCGAGCGTAAATCGCAATCTTCACTGCTTACCTCCCTTCCGCTTCGGCACAGGAGCGATGCTGACGCGGACCTGCATCACTCGGGTCCGCGGCTTGAGGGCGAGGGCCTGTGCCTCCCGGACGGCCCTCATCGCAGCCCCTCCCCGGCCCATTGCCTTGACCCGCACCTCCCTGGCGATCCAGCGGTTCTTGACGAAGAACTGGACCTCGGCAACCCAGGTGCGAAGGCGGGCCTCTCTCGCGTTCGGATCGCGAACCTTGAACCGCATACACCCACACACCACGCAGTCACCTGGGTGGTGGGCGTCCTTTGAGTGCCCGCAGCTTCGGCAGCGCATCAGCGGTATTCCTCCCAATCCAGCAGCACGAACGTGGCGCTGCTGTCCGGTTCGGTGACGACCCAGACCACCAACTTGGAACCCGGCAGCGGATACGCGGTGATGACCTGCTCGTTCCTCTTCAAGACGGTGAGTGGGTCCTCGGGAGCCGAGTCGCCCAAGCCGTGTCGGGCAAGCACGTCGAGCAGGTGGGTGTTAGTGATGCGAAGGGCGGTCGCGGCTGCCGCGGTGACGCTGATGTTTCCGCGTTCGAAGAGCATGGCTAGTAGTTCTCCTTGAGCAGAATCGTGGTGAGGCTTCGGTCCGCCTCGATGTCCTCTGGGCAGAGGTCCCCCCAATCGCCTCGGGCGTGCCTCCACAAGAGTTCAAGGGGGTGGCTGTTCGCGTTGGTGAGAGCGTCGAGGGCGGCGGGTGTGGCGCAGAGCCGTCCCAGTGGAAACAGCGTGGTGACCGTCATTGAGCCTCCAGGAAGGGGTGGAGGCGGCGGGCTTGCCCCTCTCTCTCTAAATCCCCTTCAAAGAACGAAGGGGTTTAGAGAGGGGCTTACGGGGTTCGCGTGTGCGCGATCTCTTTACGTGCGGGCGCTACGTTTCACCCTCCGTGCCAAGTGGCAGGCGGCGCTGGTTCGTGTCGCAAAGGGCGGGCGATTAGCCCTTGGACACCCCGCTCGCGAGCGGAGCCCAGAGGCTGGCCAGGGCGAAGCTTGCGAGCTATACTCCGGCCACGCGCACCTATTTTTTCGTGAGCTCGCCGTCGTGATCACGACGCACAAACTGTCGAAGCTCTATGGGCGCGGCCTGTACGCACTGCGGGACCTCACCGTCACCGTCGGCAAGGGCGAGTTCGTGTTCCTCACCGGCGCCAGCGGCGCCGGCAAGTCCACGTTGCTCCGCCTGCTGCTCATGAAAGAACGGCCGAACGAGGGCGAGATCGTCGTCAACGGCCACAACCTCGCGAGCCTGTCGCGCGCCCAAATCCAGGAGTACCGCCGCGGCATCGGCTTCGTCTTCCAGGATTTCAAACTGATCCAGCGCCGCACGGTGCTCGAGAACATCTCGTTCGTGTCCGAAGTGATCGGCGTCGCGCCGGCGCAGCAACGGCGGCGGGCGTTCCAGGTGCTGAAGTGGGTCGGTCTGCAGCACCGCATGAATGCCTACCCGCAGGAACTGTCGGGCGGTGAGCAACAGCGGATCTCGATTGCACGCGCCTTGATGAACGACCCGGCGCTGCTCCTCGCCGACGAGCCGACCGGCAACCTCGACCCCGACCTGTCGCTCGAGATCATGAACCTGTTCCGAGAGATCAATGCGGGCGGCACCACGGTGCTGATCGCGACGCACGACCGCGAGTTGATCCGGCTGGTGGGGCGCCGGAGCATCACCCTCGACCAGGGGCGCATCGTCGAAATGGCCGAGGGGCTGCGCGCATGAGGGCGATCGACTACGCGCTGCGACAGGGATGGGCCAGCCTGCGGCGGGGCGGCGGTTCCACGGCGTTCGCGATCGTGGCGATCGCGCTGGCCATGAGCGTGCTCGGCGGACTGCTGCTGGTCACCTGGAACATGGAGCGGGTGCTGGCGCGTTGGACCACGAGCGCCGAGTTCTCGGTGTACCTGCGCGACGACGCCACCTCCTCACAGCGCGGTGTCATCGAGGGGTTGATCGATCAGAGCGGAGCCGCCGCGGGGCGCGAGTACGTGTCGAAGGAGCAGGCGCTCGTCCGCTTCCGCCGGGAATTCGCCGACCTCGCGTCGACGGCCGCCGGCGTCGGCGACAACCCGTTTCCCGCCTCGCTCGAAGTGCGGATGCAGCGCAGCGCCGAGGCCGACGGCCGCGCCGACGCGCTGCTGCGACGGGTGGCGACGCTGCCGGGCGTGGCCGACGTGCGCTACGACCGCGCCTGGCTCGCCAAGGTGGGGGCAGGGCTCGATTCGCTGCGCCGCGCCGGTCTCGTGCTGGCGCTGCTGATGGCCATCGCCGCCGCGGTCACCGTCGCCGCGGTCGTGCGGCTCGGCTTGCACGCGCGCCGCGAGGAGATCGAAATCATGCAGCTCGTGGGGGCGTCGATCGCGTTTATCCGCGGCCCGTTCGTCGCCGAGGGGCTGCTGCAAGGCGGCATCGGCGCCATTGCCGCGGTGCTCCTGCTCTGGGGCGGCTACGCCGCCTCGAGCGCCTCGTGGGGGCCGCAGCTGACGACGGCGCTCGAGGGGCTCGACCCCGAGTTCCTGCCTGCGCGATTCTGCGCACTGCTCGTAGCCGGGGGCATGGCCGTCGGCGGGGCGGGCGGCTTTGCGGCCTCGCGCCATGCCGTCTGAGCGGGGCCGGACCGGCCACCAAACACTGTCCCGGCGAGGCGGCGCCTCGCCCGGGTATTACCGCGTTGACACGCCCATGTTTCCGTGGCTAGACTGGATCCAATCGGCCTGATGAAAGTCCATCGGCACAGGGTTTCCCGCTTTCTGACCGATTCCCTCCCGCTCTGGGAGCCGACCTGTCATTCCCGTTCCAGCTTCTACCGCGAAGAGTTCATCAAGTGTCAGCGCTGTCTCGACCAGCAGCGCGAGTACTACTCCGAGCGCGCGGTGATGGACGTCGAGGAAGCGCTCACAAAAGTGATGTCGCAGCTCGATCGGCTGTGCGCCAACGAGGACGCCGATCAGGTGGTGAGCCGGCTGCTCAGGCAGTTCGACGTCGTCACCGGCCTCTCCGCCTGGACCGACCCGCGCCAAGTAAATTGAGTTCCCCGACCTGACCCGTTCCCTCTCACAACTGAAATCGAATCTGCACGACATCGTGCGCGCGTCGCTCGACGCCGTCGACGCCGGCCTGCTCGTACGCCGGGCGATGGTAGACCCGGCGGTTGCCGCCGCACTGAACGGGGCGTCGGCGGTGCACGTCGCGGCCGCGGGCAAGGCCGCCTCGGTGATGCTCGACGCGTGCGCGAGCTACGGCGTCTCGCCGCGGGCGATGCTCGGCGTCGGCCCGGCCGGTTCGCCGGCGCCGCCCTCCGGCACCGAATGGCACACCGGCGGACATCCATTGCCCACGGACGGCAGTCTCGAGGGCGCGCGCCGGGCGCTGGCGCTGGCCGGGAGCGTGCGCGCCGGTGAACTGCTGCTGGTGCTGCTGTCGGGTGGGGGATCGGCGCTCATGGCGCTGCCCGCCGACGGCGTGACACTCGCGGACAAGCAGCAGACAGTACGCCGTCTGCTCGAGGCCGGCGCCGACATCTACGAGCTGAACACCGTCCGCAAGCATCTGTCCGCGATCAAAGGCGGGTTGCTGGCGGCGGCCTGCCCCGGGCGCACGCTCACGCTCGCGGTGTCCGACGTCGTCGGCGACGATCTGTCGGTGATCGCGTCGGGTCCAACCGTGCCCGACCCGAGCACGTTCGGGGATGCGCTGGCCGTACTGGCGCGCCGTGGCGGCGAGGCGGCCTTCCCGCCGTCGGTCACCGCCCGGCTGCGAGCGGGAGCGGCCGGCACGGTGCACGAGACGCCCAGCGGAGACGACGCGCGGCTGGCGCGGGCCACCGCTCGAGTGATTGGACCGCAGCGCGGCGCCGTGGACGGTGCGCGCGAGGCCGCGGCGTCGCTCGGCTTCGCCGTGCTCGTCATCGAGACCCCGGTCACCGGCGAAGCGCGCATTGCCGCCGCCGCGCACGTCGAACAGGTGGCGCGCCTCGTGGCCGCGTTGCCCAGGCCCGCCTGCGTGATTGCCGCCGGCGAGACCACGGTTACCGTGACCGGACGCGGAAAGGGCGGACGCAACCAGGAATTTACGTTCGCCGCGGCACGCGCGCTGTCCCAACTGGGCGCGACAGCGGTCGCCACCAGCGTCGGGACCGACGGAATCGACGGTCCGACCGACGCCGCAGGTGCCATCGCCGACTCCACGACTTTCGAACGCGCCCGAACTGCCGGGATCGATGATCCCGACGCCTACTTACGAGACAACAATACGTATGCCTTTTTCGATCGCCTCGGCGATCTCATCAAGACCGGCCCCACCCGGACCAACGTGGGAGATATCCAGATCGTTCTCGTGGGCTGAGCCCGGAAGCCATTCCGGCCCACCAGTCCCACCCGTTCTACCCGTCCCTCCTGTCCGGTACGCGGCGGCCTCGTCGCGAAGCGCTCTATGACTCGCGACGAGATCCTGACGCAGATGCGCGAGCGGGCGCACTATCCCGCGACGGCGCGCGACCTCGCGCGCATCCTCAAGGTCCCGCGCGAGCAGCGCGCGACGTTTACCCGACATCTCAAGGGGCTGGTCGAGAGCGGCGATCTCGTCCAGGTGCGAGGCAACCGGCTCGGCCTGCCCGACAAGATGGATCTCGTCGTCGGCCGCCTGCACGTCAACCCCGCCGGCTTCGGCTTCGTCACGGCCGAGCGCCGGAACGACGGCGACGCGCAGCCCGACATCTACATTCCGGCCTTCGCCCTCGCCGAGGCGATGCACGGCGACACGGTCGTGGCCCGCGTCGAGAAGCACACCGAGAAGGGGCTCGAAGGGCGGCTCGTCAAGATCCTGGAGCGCGCTCACGAGCGCGTGGTCGGGCGGTTCGAGGCGGATGCCTCGGGCCTCGGCTACGTGGTGCCGTTCGATCGCCGTCTCGTGACCGATATCCAGATTCCGAACGGCCAGGCCTCGTCCGCCGCGCCGGGCGACATGGTGGTGGTGTCGATGACCCGGTGGCCGAGCGCGACGCGCGGGCCCGCCGGCACGGTCAGCGAGGTGCTCGGGCGCATCGACGAGCCCGGCGTGGACACGCAGATCATCATCCGGAAGTTCGGCATCCCCGATGCGCATCCGCCGGAGGTCGTCGCCGAGGCACGCGCCATCGGCGCCGCGGTGCGCGAGGAGGATCTCGAGGGCCGCACCGACTTCCGGCGCGTCACGACGGTGACCATCGACGGCGAACATGCGCGCGACTTCGACGATGCCATCACGCTCGAGCGCCTGCCCAACGGCCACTACTGGCTCGGCGTGCACATCGCCGACGTGTCGCACTACGTGCAGGAGGGGAGCGCGCTCGACGAGGAAGCGTATACGCGCGGCACGTCGGTCTATTTCACCGAGCGCGCCGTGCACATGTTTCCGCACGAGCTCGCCACCGGGCTTTGCAGCCTCAACCCGCACGTGGACCGGCTGGTGCAGTCGTGCCTGATGGAAGTGGACCGCCGCGGTCAGGTCGTGCGCTACGAGATGCACGACGGCGTCATCAACAGTGACGAGCGGATGACCTACACCGACGTCAACGCCATCCTCACCGGCGAGGGCGAGGCGGACGCGGCGCGGGCCCGCTACGGGCGCCTGATTCCGTTCTTCGCGCTGATGGAGGAGCTGTTCGGGGTCCTCAACACCCGCCGGCGGCGGCGCGGCGCCATCGATTTCGATCTGCCGGAAGCGGAGGTCGTGCTCGGCGAGGACGGGTTGATCGACGCGATCGTCGCCAGCGAACGCAACGTCGCGCACCGCCTCATCGAGGAGTTCATGCTGCTGGCCAACGAGACGGTGGCCGCGCACCTGGTGACGCACGGCGTGCCGTCGCTGCACCGGGTGCACGAGTCGCCCGACAGCCAGAAGGTGGCCGACTTCGAGGCCTTCATTTCCACGCTCGGCTACAGCCTCGCCGCGACCGGGCCGGCGCTGAAGCCGATCCACTTCCAGCGGCTGATCGGCCGCATGAAAGGGACCCCCGAGGAACGGCCGATCGCGGCGCTGATGCTGCGGACGATGCAGAAGGCGCGCTACGACGCGGTCAGCCTCGGACACTTCGGCCTGGCGGCCGAGCATTACACCCACTTCACCTCGCCGATTCGACGCTATCCCGACCTCGTCGTGCACCGGATGCTACGCCAGTCGCGCCGCGGCGCCTTTCTGTCCGACCGCTCGACGATCGCCCCGCCCGGCGAGGCGCGCTTCGAGCAGCTGGCGGAAGAGCTCCCCGAGACGGCGCGGCAGTCCTCGGAGATGGAACGTCGAGCCGACGAGGCCGAGCGCGAGCTGCTGCAGTGGAAGAAAGTGCGGTTCATGTCCGACAAGGTCGGCGACGAGTACGAGGGGTTCGTCACTGGCGTTGCCCCCTTCGGCCTGTTCGTCGAGCTCGTCGAGCACTACGTCGAAGGGCTGGTGCACGTCTCGAGCATGGCGGACGACTACTACCGCTACATCGAGCAGCAGCACGTGATGTACGGCGAGAACACCAAGAAGACCTATCGTCTTGGCGGCAAAGTGCTGGTGCAGGTGGTGCGGGTGGATCTCGAGCGCCGGCAGATCGACTTGGGGCTGGTCGAGATTCTGGATGCAGTGCGGGAAGAAGGCCGGCCGCGGCAGGTGCGCAGCCGGGTCAAGCCGAAGATTCAGAAGCGGGCGGCGCGCCCGGGACGCCGGGAGCGCGCCACGAAGAAGGGTAAACGGCGCTAGCTCTTCTCGGACGTCGCCTTGCGGCTGGACTCGTCGG
>DATMDI010000506.1:0-4967 GCA_035557875.1 Vicinamibacterales bacterium | reverse complement strand
GTCACCGGCGTGGTGTCGGCGCTGATGCACCCCCGCGGCGGACCGACGCCGTGGTCGGCGGCGCGCGGGCGCCAGGTACGCTCCCTGCTGGACTTCGTGCGCGGCCGCGGCGAGGTGCATCCGCGCGAGGTGGACGAGCACTTCGCGCTCGGCAGCGTCACCAATTACTGGGGCGGCTCGTCGAGCGCGACCACCCATCTGCTGGACCAGATGCACTACCGCGGGCTGCTGCGCGTGGTGCGGCGCGATGCCGGTATCCGCGTGTACGCAGTTCACGAACACCCCGCCGTACCGCGCGATCCGGCCGCCCGCCGCCTCCGCCTCGACGCGCTGGTGGACATCATCGCCGCGAAATACGCGCCGCTCACCGCGTCTGGTCTCAACCGCCTGGTCAAGCGCCTGCGCTATGCCGTTCCGCACTGGACGAACGATCTGGAGCGCGCGTTACGCCGCGCCAAAACACGGCTCGCGTCCGCGCGAATCGACGGCGTCGAGTGGTTCTGGCCCGCGGCCGAAACACCGTCGGACTTCGCGACCGACGACGTGGTGCGGCTGCTCGCGCCGTTCGATCCGATCGTCTGGGATCGCCCCCGCTTCGAGCTGCTGTGGGGATGGGAGTACCGGTTCGAGGCCTACACGCCGGTGCCAAAGCGCAAGCTGGGCTACTACGCGCTGCCGCTGCTCTGGCGTGACCGTGTCGTGGGCTGGGGCAATGTGATCGTCACGCGGCAGGGGCTGCAGCCGGACATCGGCTATGTGGCGTCACGCCCGCGCGACCGCGCGTTCCGCGGCGCGCTCGATGACGAACTGACTCGTCTCGGGGCGACCCTCGGCGTTCGCGACGAGGCTGGCCGCGGCGGTACGTGACGGAAGGCTGGAGCCGATGCTAGCGTCGTCCGGCGGCGATGCGCTCACTCATCGTCAGCGTGGGCTCGCGCCACATCAGAAACAGCGCCACCGGGGGCACCAGGCTGAGGATCGCGAGAATCGGGCCCGTCGTCCACGAGAGATTGACCAGCGTGGCGATGATGAGCGCGGCGAACACCCAGCCTGCGGCGATGCCAATCTTCATTCTTTCAAGCGTCATGGCCGTATCGTACCGGCCGCGGCCTGGGCCACCTGTTCAAAGCGGCACAGGGGCAAGCTCGTCAGTCGTGGAGCACGATGCTCAGCAGGGCGCTGTTCACCTTGAGCCCGCCGTTGTATTCGATGAACCCCAGCTTGCGGAACTTGTTCATGAAGAAGTTGACCCGCGACCGTGTCGTGCCGACCATTTCCGCCAGCGTTTCCTGTGAAAGCCTGGGCAACTCGAGCGGCCGCCGATCGCCGCCGTACTGCGCCAGCAGCAGCAGCGTACGGGCGAGCCGCTTCTCGCTCGAGTTGAACAGTTGATCGACGAGATCCTCCTCGATGCGGATGTTCCGGACCAGCATGTGAGAGATGAAGCGATCCGAGAACTCGCGGTGCTCGTGGAGCAGCCGCTGCATGTCGGCCTTGCGGATGCGCAGCGCCGTGGTGACGGCCACGGCGGTGGCGGTCGCCATTCGCACCGGCTGGCCCGACAGGCAGCCCTCGCCGAAAAAATCGCCGGCGCTGAGGATCGCAACGACCGCTTCCTTGCCGCTGGTCGAGAGGACCGACAGCTTGACCCGGCCCTCCTGAAGATAGAAGACGCTGTTCGCCGGCGCGCCCTGGGCGAAGACGCGGGCGCCCACGCCATGACGCACCGCCCGTGTCGATATGCCGGTGGCCTTGAGAAGGGCCGGAACGTCAATGGCGGCGAGCGCTGTTTCACGCGGCGGTGCTGGCATCGGGGAGAATCATCCCACGGCCGGTCCTTCGGCGGCGCCGGCGGCGATCTCGGCGCCAGAGTGGCCGGAATCAGGCAGTCGCCGCGGATGCATCGCCGCGCCGCTCTGTCGGAACAGTAAGATGGGGTATGAGCCGGAGTGGTCGTGTGATGACGTGGAACGGGCGAGACGTGCCCGCCGAACTCCTTGCCCTGCCGGCCGGGCGGTATATCGTCGAAGCGGCACCCGCCGAAGCGGCGCAGGACGACGCCGGGCTCGAGGCCGCGCTCGATTCGAATCGTCTCGGCCCGGCCGATGACGGGGCGCGGGCCCGTGCCATCCTCGAGACCGCACTCGAGCGCTGCCGAACCCGCCTCCCGCGACGACCCCTCCTGCTGGTCCCGAAGCGATCGAGTCTCTGACCGGAGCCGATCCGGCGCCGGTGCCGGAACCGCAGGCTTGCAAAGCGCGCCCGTATCGCCTGTACTACGGCGTCTGATGCCCTGGAGGAGCCGACCATGACCGTTCCAGACGGACTCTCGCGCCGCGGGTTGCTGAAGAAAGGGGCGGCCGCGGCCGCGGCAGGCGCGGCCGTCGCGGCTGGCGGCGGCCTGGCGGCGCAGGCGAGCCCGGCCGCCCAGACCTCCGGGCCGGCCGTGATCACCGGACGCACGTTCCGCGCGTGGGTCTCCCGCGGAACCGGCCCGGGCCGCACCAAGCTCCAGGACGTCAAGCTGCGCCCGGTGACGGGACGGATGGTCGTGGTTCGCACCGAGGCGACCAACCTCTGTTACTCCAATGTTGGCGTGGTGCTCGGGATCCAGGCGGCGCCCCCGACCGGCGCCGCCGCGCCCGCCAACGCGGCTGCCGTCGGCGGCACCCTGGTGGGCACGGACAACATGGCGCTCATCCAGGGCCATGGCGGCATCGGCGTGGTGGAAGCGGTTGGCCCCGAAGTGCGCCGCGTGCAGGTCGGCGACCGTATCTGCGTGTCGGGCACGCCGCAGTGCGGGTCGTGTTACCACTGCCTGCGCGGCCGGGCCGACATCTGCCAGTTACTCGGACGCAACCTCGCCTCGGATCTCATTCCGGTGGCCGACCTTGGCGACGGCACTCCGGTCTACTCGAACTCGCACATCGGCGGGCTGAGCGAGCTGATGGTGACGTGGGAAGAGTGGATCGTGCCCGTCGTCTCGAAGGCCAGCAACGTCGATCTCGGCATGGTGTGCAGCTGCGTCAGCGTCGCCGGCCTCGGCGCCACCACCTCGGGCACGCTCGCCACGCTGGCGCCGGGCTCGGCGGTGGCCGTCGTGGGCTGCGGGCCGCTCGGTTTGAGCGCGGTGCAGGGCGCGCGCATAGCCGGCGCGTCCACGATCATCGGCATCGATCCCATCCGGATGCGCCGGGACGTGGCGATGAAGGTGGGCGCCACGCACGTCCTCGATCCCAACGTGGAAGGCGACAAGCTGATCGATCGCGTGCGCGCGTTGACGGCGGGCCCCACGAACCGGACGTGGAGCGGGGGACGTGATTCGGGTGGCCGGCGCAGCGGCGCCGGCGCGGATCTGGTGGTGGAAGCCGCCGGCGCGGAGTTCGTGCGGTCGAAACTCGAGTCCGGGCCCGACCCCACCGGCATTCTGCCGATGCAGCAGGCCTACCAGATGGCGTCGGCCGGTGGCCACGTCATCACCACCGGCCTCGTGCGCGGCACGATCGCGCTGCCGGCGTTCCTGTTCGCCATCGGCGGCGTGACGCATTCCGGCGGCCAGGCGGGCGGCGCCAACCCGATGCGCGACATCCCTCGGTTCGTCGAGATGCTGCACGCGGGCCGCTTCGACCCGAAGGCGCTCGCCACTCGCGTCGTCGGCCTGCGCGACGTCCTCGGCGCCTACGAGGAAGTCGCGTATCGCACCACGATCACCGCGCTGATGGTCCTGTAGTCCTGTAGAGGGCGGTCTTCAGACCGCCCTGACGGTCCGAGCACCCAGGGGCCGCTACCGCTGCGCGATGTCACACGTGCGGCCGGCGCGGTCGCGGCACTTCTGGAAGAACGCGTGGGTGGTGGTGACGTAGGAGAGCCCCTCGGCCACGGTGCCCCATCCCGGTACCTTCGAGAACTTACCGGTCTCGTGAAGCTTGTATCGCTTGAAGTAGTCGCCGATCCTCTGCCGATCGTCCGCGGTGAGCGCATGCAGCGGCCGCCCGTCCGGCCCCAGGCGTGAGACCACGACCTTCGAATCGAGACCTTTCTCGTCCTCCATGCGCATCACGCCGACGATGATGCCTCGGACGATCGTGCCACCCTCGACCGAGGGTCCGAGCACGAGCACGTCGAACGGATCGCCGTCGTAGGACACGGTCTGCGGCACGAAGCCGTAGTTGACCGGATAGCCGCCGAGATCCTCGGGCATGGTGCGGTCGATTGCGCGCCGGTTGGCGCCGATGTCGAACTCCCACTTGCGGCGGTCGCCGCGCGCGATCTCGACGTAGCCGTTCACCGTGCCGTCGGCGTTCAGCGGCGGCGTGTCACGCCAGAGGTGCGTGGCGTGCGTCCGGGCGGCTTCGAGGCTCTTCGCGAGCTGCGAGGTGCAGAGTGTCGGCAGCGTCGCGGGCGCGCGCAGGTCGCCCTGGGCGGCCGCCGCGGACACCATGGTGGCAAGGACAACGGCAATCAGAACCCGAGTACGCATGGTGCTGCCTCTAAAGACGCTGGATGCAAACGCTGCGCCGGTGTGCGGCGTGGATCAGGTAGCCGCTCGACCGGGTGCGGGCTACTGCTCCCGGGCCAGGCCGAGGGTGCGGATGCGCTTATGGAGGTTGGTGCGCTCGATCCCGAGCAGCCGTGCGGCGCTCGACACGTTCCAGTCCGTCTGATCGAGCGCCTGGCGGATGCGGTCGCGTTCGGCCGAATCCCGGGTTTCGTGGAGGCCAGACGGCCGCGCCGCGGGCGGCATGCGGATCTCGACCGGGACCGCGTCGGTGGTGATGGCATCGCCCACGCTCAGAATCGCCATGCGCTCGATGGTGTTGCGCAGCTCGCGGATGTTGCCGGGCCAGTCGTAGCGCTCGAGCAGCGGCACCACGGCCTCGTCGATCGCTTTCGGGCGGAAGTTGTTGCGCGCGCAGAACTCCGACAGGAAATACGCGGCGAGGTCGCCGACGTCCTGGACGCGCTCG
>DATMDI010000505.1:0-5823 GCA_035557875.1 Vicinamibacterales bacterium | reverse complement strand
GACGGGTGCGCGCCGGGTCGATGGCCTGCAGCAATGGCCGCTTGAGCAGAAAGGCGTCGCTGTACAGCGCGTGGTGGGCGGCCGCCCGATCGATTCCGCCGCCGGCCTCGAGCAGACGCAGCTCGAGCAACTGGCGCGGATAGTCCCACTCGTAGACGGCGTGCGAGATGTCGAGCCCCTCGTAGCACTGCAGGCGGATGAGATCGGTGCCGAGGGCGGCGGCGGTGGCCGCGGCCAGCGCCGTCTTGCCGACGCCGGCCTCGCCCTCGAGAAACAGCGGGCGGCCCAGGCGCAGCGCGATGAACAGCGACACCGCCAGAGCGCGGTCGCTGACGTAGCGCTGGTCGGCGAGACGCTGCTGGAGATCGGAAATGGACTCTGGCACGGCGGCGTGGGTCAGCGGCGGGCTGGCCAGACGACGCCCTGATCCGCCTTCGTCACCGGGCCGACGCCCTTGTAGAGGAAGCGTTGGACACGCGCGCCGGTGTAGGTCTCGGTCGCGTAGAGATTCCCCTTCGAATCGGTCGCCAGGTTGTGGACGCCGAAGAACTGGCCCGGGCCCCGGCCGCCGTCGCCGAACGAGGTCAGGACCTCGAGCGAGCTCCGCAGCAGGATGTTGATCTTTTCGTCGACACCGTTGGCGGCGTAGATGTAGGTCTGCTGCGGGTCGCGTGAGAACGTCATGTCCCACACGGAGCCCGATCGAAACGTGTGGGTGTCGATGAAGGCTTCCCGCACGAACGTGCCGTCCTTGCGAAACACCTGAATGCGGTCGTTGACGCGGTCGCACACATAGACGAAGCCGTCGGTGGACACGATGGCGCAGTGCACCGTGTTGAACTGCTTCGACGGGGGCCCCTTCGGATCGTAGGCCGGCACGCGCTCGTCGCTCGGCCGTGCGCCGTAGGCACCCCAATGCCGCTTGTACTTGCCGGTGGCGACGTCCAGGACGATCACGCGGCGGTGACCGTACCCGTCCGCGACGTACATCTCGCTGGCCGCAACGTCTTCCCAGATCTTCGTCGGCTGCCAGAAGTTCTCGGTGTCGTTGCTGCCGTTGTGAACCCCGTGCTTGCCAAGCTGGAAGATGAAGCGGCCGGCGTTCGTGAACTTCAACACCTGCGTGTCTTTGGCGCCGTTGCCCGCCAGCCACACGTTCCCCTCGTGATCGACGGTGATGCCGTGGTTGCTGTCGGGCCAGTCGTAGCCGGTGCCGGGCCCACCCCACGACTTCACCAGGGCGCCGGCCTGATCGTAGACGAGCACCGGCGGCGCCACCTTGCAGCACTTGCCGATCGGCGTCGGCGTAGCCGGTCCGCCCCCCGCCGCGGCGCCAGGCTGGGCTTCGTCGTCACGGCCTCTGGCATCGCCGACCATGATGTCGGCAGCCTTGAAGTTGTCCTCGACCGTGCCAGGGCGATGAATCGTCCACACGTTGTCCTGGGCATCGACCGACAGACCGATGGTGGAGCCGGTCACCCAATGGTTGGGCAGCGGTTTGGGCCAGAAGGGATCGACCTCGAAAATCGGCGCCGGCTTCGCCGCCTGCGCCTGAACCTGGTCTCGAGTGATCCCGACCGCGACGAGCGCCACGGCGATCGCGGCGATCGCGGCGATGCGGCGTGCATGTGTCAGCCTCACAGTGTCCCCCTTCAGCGCCGCGACCCTCGGCGAGTGCTCGCGATTCTACATCCGCCGGTCGCATCGAGCACGTACGGCAGATCATGCGGCGGGGAGATAGCATTGGAACCAGACGGCGGTTTCCCATGCGCGTCCTCCTCATCGGCCCCGCTCGCGCTCGCGACACGATCCGCTCGCTGCTCCTCGACTCGTCGATCGACATCGCCGGTGAGTTCGCCACGTCGGACGAGGCCCGCCAGTCGGGCATCGCGGCCGATGCGCTGCTCTCGCCGCTGGCCCCGGAGCCTGTGCCGCGTCGAGCGGGGCGCGAGCCGGTCGAGGAGCCGCTGACCGCGCGCGAGCTGCAGGTGCTCTCGCTCCTCGCTGAGGGTCTGCCCAACAAGGCGATCGCCGCCCGCCTCGGCATCAGCGATCAGACGGTCAAGTTCCACGTGGCCGCCATCATCGGCAAGCTGGGAGCGGCCAACCGCACGGAAGCGGTTCGCCTGGCCGTCCGTCGCGGCCTGATCGCCTTGTAGATGGAGAGGGCGGTCTTCAGACCGCCCTGGCGGATCTAGCTCACCCTGGCTTCCACCGGCACCACGATGCACCGCACCCGCCGGCCGCGGCGCAGCACGGTGAGCGGCAGCGTGACGCCGATGCGCTCCTCGCTCAGGTAGCGGTGAAGGTCATCCACGCCCGACACCGGGCTGTCGCCGAGCGCCAGGATGACGTCACCCTCGAGCAGGCCGGCGCGGCTCGCGGGGCTGTCCGGTTCGACCGACAGCACCAGCACGCCCGAGGTCACGGCCAGCCGGTTGGCGCGCGCCTGCGCGCGTGGCACCGGCGTGTTCTGTCCGCCGACGCCGAGGTAGCTGCGGCGGATGCGCCCGTCGGTCATCAGCCGGGTCGCGACGAAGCGCGCAGTGTTGCTGGCCACCGCAAAGCACAACCCCTGCGCTGGCAGGATCGTCGCGGTGGTGATGCCGACAACTTCGGCCCTGGAGGTGACGAGTGCCCCGCCCGAGTTGCCCGGGTTGAGCGCGGCGTCGGTCTGGACGATGTCGTCCATCAGACGGCCCGAGCGCGCCCGCAGCGATCGACCGAGGCCGCTGACGATGCCGGCGGTGGCGGAGTGATGAAACCCGTACGGATTGCCGATCGCGATCGCGATTTGGCCCACGCGCAAGCGGCGCGAATCGCCCAGGCTGGCGTACGGCAGCGAGGTGCCGTCGATGCGAAGCACCGCCAGATCGGTGTGCGGGTCGTCGCCCACCAGAACCGCGCGTGCTTCATGCCCGTCGGGAAGGGTCACCGCCAGCTCTTTGGCGCCGTGCACGACGTGGCTGTTGGTGAGGACGAACCCGTCCGGCGTGAAGATCACGCCCGAACCGCCGCCCCGCTCGCGCTCGACACGCACGACGGCCGGTCCCACGGCGTCGATCGCATCCACCACCGCCGTCGAATAGGCGTCGAGCAGCTCGCGGTCGCTCGGTGCAGGATCCGGGGTCATGCCCCGATGCTAGGGCGATGCGTGAGCCGTGGCATCGCCCACTTGGGCAGGTGGGCAGGCAGGTAGCAGCAGGGCGGGGCTTCAGCCCCGCCCTACTGGATCAAGCAGTGTCGGCCCACGCCAGCGCCGAGCAGGCGCATGCCGGACTAGTTGACGTTGAGGATCGAGGTGCAGCCGCCCTCGATATCGGTCGAGGTCGTCTTCTCGCCCGCCAACCCCTTTCGCAACGCCAGCTTGATCTGGTCCGAGTACGTCCGATAGGCGGTCTGCGCAGCCTGCGCGAGACGGGTGCCCTTGGGCAGACTGAACATCTCGATGAGCTCCTGATCCCAGTGAATGATCCCGATCTCGCGGAGATTGCGACGGCTGGGAGCGAAGTCGTGAATCCCCACAGCAATACCTGCCAGGGAGTTCAGCTGGCGGCATTCTCGAAGCACGCTCTGCCCTTCGAAGACCGGGTCTTTCGCCTGCGTGCGCGAGGAGGCGGCGCCCATGAGCGGCAGGACCACCGATCGCGCGCCCGCGGCATCGAGCGCTGTGAGACATCCCGCGATGCCTTTGCGTACGCGGTCCTGGGAGTGGAGCTCGCGACGGTCGATCGCGCCGCCCTTCGGGAACTCCGTGGGAATCAGGCATGCGAGCTTCGGGAACGCTCCGCCCGAGACCTTGCCGCCCGTTGAGCGGGGCAACTGCACGACGAACCAGCCGTCCCCGATGCTCAGCACGTCTTGCGTGCCTGCGGTCGCCGTCCGAGCCTGCGTGCGGCGCGCCGCGATCTGGTCCTGCAGATCACGGAAGACATCTCCCTGGCGGCGAACACGCTCGATGAGGACCTGCTGCGTTCCCGGCAACGCGGCTGCAATGTCCAAGTCGGTGTTCGTCGGGATGATCGCCGCGTCTGGCCGGAAGCGGGCGTCGTCGAACGCACGCTCGAGGTCACCGCCGGTCAGATAGATGTGGAGCGGGAGCGGGGCTGCGGCCGTCGCCGGCAGTTCTGCCGTGGCGAAGCTCAAGGCGATGGATTCCCCACGCTTCTGATCGTCAGCGAACATCGCCGCAACGGACCCCTGCTGAGCGAGAAGCGCACCTGCTGGTACCAGCACGAAGGCACCGAGTAGCAGCAGGCAGAGTCGACGGCGGCGGAGTCCTGAGACCATTGCAGATCGATTCCTTTCGAATCCGGAGTTTGGTGATCTTATTCCAGGAGTCGCGTCGATCGGGCGTGGCCGGATCAGAACAGCGTCGGCTCGGGCCGCACGCCTTCGACGCCCTCGATTGCCAGCATGCGGCGCTTGGTGACGACGCCGCCGGGCGCGGAAAACCCGCCCATCCGCCCGTCGGCGGCCAACACGCGGTGGCAGGGCACGACGATCGGGAACGGGTTGTGCCCGAGCGCCTGCCCCACGGCGCGCGCGGTGCCGGGGCTGCCGAGCCGGACGGCGATGTCGCCGTAGGTCAGGGTCGACCCGGGCGGAATCGTGCGTGCGAGCTCGTAGACGCGCCGGTTGAAGGGCGGCAGGCCCTCCATGTCGAGCACGAGCTCGCGCAGGTCACGCTTCTCGCCGCGCAGCAGCGCGACGATGCCGTCGATGGCGCCCTGGACGTCAGCGGTGGGCGGCGCCGGAACCGCGGCGGGAAACCGGCGCAGCAGACCGGCGCGGCTGCGCTCGGCGTTCGACTCGGGCAGATGCACACCGGTGAGCCCGCGCTCGCCCCAGACCAGCCCGCAGGTGCCAATCGGCGTCTCGAAAAGCGTGAAGTACACGGCCATTCTCCCGGGCGGTCTAAAGACCGCCCGCTACATCACCCGTCCTACCTGCCCACCAGCCTGCCTGCCTTCGTAGTACTGCCGATAGCGGCCGCGCCTGAAGAGCCAGCCGCCGAGCGGACCAAGCCAGCCAAGGACGTAATACATGTAGCCGAGATCGGTAATCTCGATCAGGTTGCCGTCGAAGTCTTTGATGAAGAAGATCCAATGCCCGCGCGGCGCCTGCTCGGGTGGGCACACGATCTCGACGCCCTTGGCTTTCAGGTAGTCGTGCCACTTGTGGATGCCGCTGACATTCAGGCAGATGTGCGTCATGCCGATCCGCGCCCACTCCACCTTTGCGGCGGGCAACGACGGGGTGAAATGAAAGATCTCGACGACGCCGCCGCCGGCCACGCGCACCCAGCCGATCTTGCAGGTTGCGCCAGGCACGTCCATGCCAAAGAACCCGCGAACGCGATCCTCGGGGGTGTCGGCCACTCCCACGAGCGGGCAGCGGAACACGTTCCACCAGAAGTCGACGGCCTTGTTGAAATCGGACACCGTGATGCCGACATGACTCCAGGACCGAGCCTTCATTTCAATTCCTTTTCACGGATGTGCTCGGCGACGCGCAGCGCCTGCGCCACGATCGTCAGCGCCGGGTTCACCGCCGCCGACGACGGGAAGAACGACGCGTCCACCACGAACAGGTTCTCGACGTCGTGCGCGCGGCAGTAAGTGTCGAGCACCGACGTCTTCGGATCGGTGCCGAACACGAGCGTGCCGCACTGGTGGGTGGTGTTCCGGCTCTTGTGCGAGTGCGTCATCACTATCCAGAAGCCGAGCCGCTTCAGGATGCGCTTCGTCTCCCGCACCAGCGTCGCGTGCGCCCGGACGTTGTTCGGCTCGTAGTGCAGATGGATCCGTCCCGACGGGTCGA
>DATMDI010000504.1:0-2950 GCA_035557875.1 Vicinamibacterales bacterium | reverse complement strand
TGACGCAGGCGTAGAGTGGGGGATGCTGGCCCTCATGGCGATGCACGTCGTGGCCTGGGCAGTGACTGTGGCCATGCTGACCCGGTTGACGCTCAACGGGACGACCGCCGCCTAATCACGTTACTTGAGACGAGAGACGCGGCCGCGGCGCGGCGTTCCCCGCGGACGTGCGTTTCCGCGGAACCGTCGATTCACACAACGGCACAGGAAAATCGTGCCGGACCCGTTTCGTGCTTGACAGCTTTTTGGAGCGCACGGGATCGGAGTGGCTGCGCCAGGTGACGATGGGCGTTCAACGGCTTGTGAGGATCGCTGCGCCGCGATCGGCGATCGAACCATCGTCATCGTCATCGCGCGATCCGATCGCGCCACGGCGCGTCACCCAGGAAGAGGAAATGTGCGGCGTTACTATCGCGCATGATGCCTCCTCTCCTCTCGTCCACTGCCCCCGCGACCGTCGAACAGCTCGGCGAAGCCATCGCCGACATCGCCGCCGGCATCCACGCAGCCACCTACCAGATGCTCGCGCTGCTACGCGAGTTCGATGAGCGCAGGGGCTGGAACAACGGGTTCCTGTCGTGCGCCCACTGGCTGAGTTGGCGCGCGGGCCTCGACATGGGCGCGGCCCGCGAGAAGGTGCGCGTCTCTCGTGCGCTGCCAAACCTGCCGCTCCTGAGCGGTGCCCTGAAGGGCGGAGAGATCTCCTATGCCAAAGTCCGCGCGCTCACACGCATCGCCACGCCCGAGACCGAGGAGCGGCTCCTCGCGATCGCCCGGCACGGCACGGCCTCGCAGGTCGAGCGCCTGGTTCGGGCGTGGCGGTGGTGCGACCGGCGCGACGACGACCGGAAACACCTGTCGCGCTCGGTGCGCTGCATCGTGGACGACGACGGAATGGTCATCCTGCGCTGCCGACTGACCCCGGAACAAGGCGCGGTGGTCCAGCACGCGATCGAGGCCGCGTCGGACCGGCTGTACCAGGAGAGCCGGCACGCGGCGGCGCCCGGTCGCCTCGAAGAGGAGGTCACGTTCGAGCAGCGCCAGGCCGACGCCCTGACCTTGATGGCTGAAGCTGCGCTCCATGCGGACCTGGACGGCGGCCCGGCGGGCGATCGCTACCAGGTCATGCTGCACGTCGAAACGGCGGCAACGCCGGTCTCGGCCGCACCACCGGTCCTGGAGCTCGGCGACGGCCCGATCAGTGTTTCTGCAGAAACGTCGCGGCGCCTCTCGTGCGACGCCTCGGTAGTGGCCGTCCGCGAAGGCGCCGACCGGGCGGTCCTCGACGTGGGGCGGAAGACGCGCACGATTTCGGCGCCGATTCGGCGCGCGCTGACGGCGCGCGACACGCGATGCCTCTTCCCCGGCTGCACGGCGCGCCGCTGCGACGCCCACCACATCGATCACTGGGCCGACGGTGGACCCACGGCGCTCGACAACTTGATCCTGGTCTGTCGGCGCCACCACAGGCTTCTGCACGAGGGCGGCTTCAGTATCGAGCGAACCGAAGAATTAGGCCTGGCGTTCCGGCGCCCGGACGGACGGGTCGTGACCGCATCGCCGCCGCTCGAGTGGAGCGGACGTCACGCGGCCCCGGCAGGCGTATCGGGCCGATCCCTGCACGTCTGGGACGGCACGCCGTTCAACGTCGGCTACGTCATCGACGTGCTGCACCCGCGCGCGAACCCGTTGTCGCCTGCGGCGGGCGCCGCGTGCCCGGCTCTCTAGATCAGAGGAACGAGCTCGCGAAGGGTAACAATCCTCGCTGCCTGGCCGCCAGAGTCCGATCCGCGGCCGCGCACGCCGCGATCGAGCCAGATGGCGCGAAAGCGGCCCGCGAGAGCGTCGAGCGTCGGGACCACATCGTCGAAGAGCCGCCAGTTGGCCTCGTACGACTCGAGGAATTCAGCGGTGCGCCGATCGGTCTCGACGTCGGACAACCCCGGCGCCTGGAACACCTCGCGAATGCGCTCGCGCCGCTGCTCGAGAAAAGTCAGCTCGCCGCGGAGATGGCGTTCGAAATGACGGTCGAGCGCCGGTATCGTCCAGCAGCGTGTCGTCGAGTTCGAAGAAGATCGGGCCGTCAGTCATCCGGTCAGGGCGGTCTGAAGACCGCCCTCTACGTCCTCTTCTTCGGCTTCGCGGCGGTGATCATTGCGACGGCGTTGGCGATGCGGCGGGTGCGCGTCTCGGGCTTCTTCGCGCCCTCTACCGCCTCGGCGTGCTCGCGCTGGTGGGTAAAGCTCAACCCGCGCCAGCGATCCCACGCGCCAGGCACGGCCTTCAGCGCCTTGACGAGATCCGGCGGTGGCGTCACGACCCGCTCTTCGGTGTCGAGATCCAGCCGCACCTCCACGCGATCGCCGTCGTCCACCTTGGCAGCTTCGCGGTTGCTCGCGCGCAGCCCGATACAAGGGGGCCCGCCCATCGCCGCGATCGTGGTGCGGAAGGTGAAACCGTTGAGCGTCACTTTGACGGGCGCGCGCAGCTTGCCGAACGCCTCTTTGGGATCGAACGGCAGCTCGAAATAGGCGCCGGGGCCATGCCGCACGATGGTCGCGGTGAAGCCGACGCGGGGCGCGGCTTTGGTCGAGGGCGTCATGCTGCCTCCACGATCTCGGCCAATATTATGCCCGCGCGCTCGCACTCCTGGGCGGTGACGTCAAGATGGGTGACGGCCCGAAGCGTGCGTAGGCCGAACGCAAAGAGCGCCACGCCGCGTTCGCGGGCCTGGGCCACGACAGCCGCCGCGTCAGGCGCATCGTCGGCGAGGCGAAACATCACGATGTTGGTCTGCACCGTCGCCAGGTCGAGCAGGATGCGCGGGCTCGACGCCAGCCGGCCCGCCAGCGCCGTCGCGTTGGCGTGGTCCGTCGCCAGCTGTCCGCCATGATGGTCGAGCGCGAAGGCGGCGGCAGCCGCGAAGATGCCCACCTGCCGCATCGCGCCG
>DATMDI010000503.1:0-2873 GCA_035557875.1 Vicinamibacterales bacterium | reverse complement strand
GGCGTCGCCTGTGGATGTGGCCGCGGGTCTTCAGACCGCCTACCGCAGCGCTGCCAGTTCCTTGAGCACGAACGCGGGCCGCGCGCGGGCAAAGCCGATCAGAGTGGCGAACGCCTGTTCGAACTCGTCGTTGGTCGCCAGCTTGAGCGTGTCGGCCCGCCCGGCGTCGCGGATCAGCGCATACTGCCGCGTCAGCTCGGTTTCGAGCCATTGATCCGCCTGCGCGACCGCCATTGCCCCGGTCACCGCCGATACGTAGGCCGCGCGCAGCGCCGGATCCTCGAGCAGCCGGCGCATCAAGACGTTCTCGTTGGCGCCCGCGAGCAGGGGATAGTTCACCGCGCGGAAGGCCTGGTCGCGGTCCCAGGGAATGATCTGCGCCTGCTCGCCGACGCGATAGAGATAGAAGTTGTTCATCCCGTCGTAGCCGAGCACGCCGTCCCACTCGGCGAGAAAGGTCGAGGCCCCGACTGTCCGGATGAACCGGTCGAGATTCAGGTAGCGGTTCACCTGCTCGAAGCTGCCCTCGGGTACGTCGTTGATGCTCCGGAAGAGCTCGCGCATGTGGGTGTAGAGCTCGGCCATCGAGCGCACGCCGGGTGTCCGCGACTCGAACAGGACCGCGTAGGGGTCGAGCGCCTCCCCCGGGAACCCGGCGAAAAAGGGATAGGTCCACCGGTATTCGAAGAGCAGTCCGCCCGGCTCCATGGTGCGCGCGGTGAAGACCGTGTCGACCGGCTCCACCATCATGTAGACCCCGGTGTAGTCGCCGTTGACGAAGACGCGGGCCGGCGCTTCGCGCGGCGCGGCGATACCAAGCCGCCGCATCAGCGCCATGGCGGTGGCCTCGCGGATCATCGACGGGTCGGTGACGAGGTTGTCGAGCACGAGCGATCGGAGGCCGAGGAAGCGCTGCTGCGCGGCGTAGTGATCGAAGGCGAGCTCCAGACCGGGCTTGACCGGATAGCGGCTGCCGTTGCCCCGCGAGCGCACGCCGACGTTGCGCGCGCGCACGCCGTTCCACAGCACATCGGCGGGGTAGTAGTCGTTGCTGCGGAAGTTCTTCCGCAGGTCCGCCCAGTCGCGCGAGTGGATGACGATTTCAACCGAGTGTAGCCGGGTGTCGTCGAAGAGCTCGGTCTGGGTCTGTGCCGACGCCGTGGCGGCGGCGCCGACGGCGATCAGGACGGACGCGGTTGTCCGCCGCGCCAGGGTTACAAGAGAAAGCATCATCACATCGCGACCTGGAAACGGACTACGGCGCCCCACAAAGGCGTGGCGCTGAGCGGCAACAGGGCCAGGGGATCGGTGACCTGCTCGCGCACGACGTTGCCCTGCACCTTGACCCAGCGGTTCGGGTGCCAGTTGACGCCGCCGGTCAGGGCATCCCGGCCGATCGGGGCCACGTGGTCCGCCCGCGGGTTCAGGAACGCCTCGTCGGCGGTGGCGCCGCTGTGGAACAACAGGCGCTCGACGCGCGCGGTCAAGTCGAGCGCACGCAGCGGGAAGTCGCCCTTGCTGCCGGGCACGAGATGCCAGATGCCGGCGAGGTAGCCGCCAGTCGAGAGCATGTCGGACAGCGTGGAGCCGTCCACGCCCTGGCCAACGCGGGTGTCGATCGACCGCAATACTTCACCGCGCAGCGACGCGCGATCGGCGTTCCACGCGACACTGGCACCAAGACGCGTACTGGTACCGTTGACATACATGCGGCGGAAGAACGTCTGGCCCATCGCCGTGTGTCCCGATGGACTGTCACGCCCTTCTGGCAGATCGGTGCGCAGCATCGCCGCGGAGATCTCGAGCGCGTCCGACCCGCGCGATGACTTGTCCTTCAGCGGCGCCAGGGTGATGCGGCCGGCCAGGGTGCGGATGGCGTTCCCGGCCCAGAGGCGCGTCGCGCCGTCCGCCTCGAAGACGCCCGCCTCGTATTTGAGCGCCTTCCGTGCCAGCCGTCCGTGCACCATCACGCCGAGGTCGCGCGCCGGCGCCAGGTCCGACACGGCCGCGGAGCGCGTGACGAAGTCGAGATCCGTTGCGCTGGTCAACTGTTCGAGGCTGAACGGCACCTTGAAGTGCCCGGCGCGGACCCGCAACGCGCGGATCACTTTGACGTCGGCGTAAACGTCGCGCCACGGCTCGGGGTCGCCGATCTCGCCCTCGACCTGGAACGACACCCGGCCGAACAGTTCGCCCTCGACGCCAACGCGCTTCCGCGCCACGGACAGGCGATCGTCCAGGCTCAGGTCCGCTGCATCGGGGTCGGCTTCGTTGCGCGCCAGGTAATCGGTCTGGAGCCGCGCGTGGATCTCGAGACGGCCGTGCTCGCCCAACACTATGGTGGGACGGTTGTCCCACGTGGCGCCGGCGCCCGGCTCGCGCTGCGCCGCGGGACCGCTCGGCGGGTCCTGCGCGAGCGCGGGGCGCATCGGCGCGAGCACGAGGATCGCCAGCGCCGCGACAGGGACGAGATGGAAGCGGGCCGGCCGGACGCCGAGACGCCGGCGTGCGTGGCCGCATGTGCAAGTCTTCACCAAGGGTGGTATCGGTCGTTCGTCGGAGCAGGTCGTGCGCGCCATCGCCCGGCGTGACTCGATTCGTGTCAGTCGCGCCGGTCGTGTGCGCACCGGTGTGGACCGGTCGCGCGAAATCAGATGTGGGGGCCGCCTTCAGGCGGCCCAGGGCCGGCTGAGGCCGGCCCCCTTCGTCAATCTGCGACGCGCTCTAAGGCAGTGAGGGCAGAGGCAGACGAGCGGCCGGGCGATTCGTCTCGAGCTTCGGGAGATTCTTCAGCGGTTCGGGCTGCGTCCAGACCAGGAACGCAAAGACGATCATCAGCGCGCCGAGCACCAGCGCCATCAATCGCAGCCCCC
>DATMDI010000502.1:0-6101 GCA_035557875.1 Vicinamibacterales bacterium | reverse complement strand
ACCATGGTCACGCGCTTCGGCAACATCCTGGGCAGCAGCGGCAGCGTCGTGGAGATCATGCTGCGCTGCGTCGAGCGGGGCCGCCCGGTACCGCTGACCGATCCGGATGCCACGCGCTTCTTCATGACCGGCGAAGAGGCGGCGTCGCTGGTGATGAAGGCGGCGCAGATTGGCGAGGGCGGGGAAGTGTTCTGGCTCGACATGGGCGAACCGGTGCGCATTGGCGACCTGGTGGACCGGCTGATCACGCTGGCCACGCCCGCCGGCACCCCCCGCGTGCCCGTCGAGACCATCGGCCTGCGGCCCGGCGAGAAGATGCGCGAGGAGCTGACGAACCAGGGGCTGGAGATGAAGCGCACCGCGCACCGCCGGATCTGGCGCGCGCGGCAACGGGACGTCGCGCGGCTCGATGTCTATCGCGCGCTGCGCCTGCTGGCCCGGGCCTGCGCCGCCGGCGACAGCGCCGCGGCGCTGGCGGCGATCCGGCTCGCGGTGTCGGACTATGTGCCGAGCCAGGCCGTGCTCGAACTGGCGGGAGCCGAGGCGGGTGAGGCGGCCCATGGTCGGGCCGGCTGAAGCCGGCCCCTACTTATCCTGAATCCGCGCCGGCCGGCGCACCTTGCCGCTGAGGCCGATGATCTCTCCCTCGAGCCCAGAGATCATCCGGCGGCTCGACGTGTGGAGCGCCCGGTGCTCGGCGCGAATCTGGTCGATGAGCGTCATGCGCTGGCGGGTGAGCGCCAGACGTGCCCGCAGCTCGGCCATGTGGAACGGCTTGAAGATCACGTCGGCCGTCCCGGTGACCACGATCTCGGCCAGCGGGTAGTGGGCCGCGTGCCCGGTGATGACCAAGGTAAAGATGTCGGGCTGCAGGCGCCGGGCTTCCCTGATCACCGTCAGGCCGTCCGGGTCCGGCATGTTCATGTCGGTCATCAGAAGATCGAAGTGCTCGGTCCTGAGGGCGATGAGCGCCTCGGGCGAGCTGGTGAACAGACACACCTCGTGCCCTTCCCCCGTGCATACCCGCGCAAGCATGCTCACCACGGCTTCCTGATCGTCGAGGATGAGAATTCGCACTAACGGGAGATATCGGGCGCAAAAGGCTTGATCTGCAGGCAGCCGCGCCGGTCCAGGACTGAACTCGGGGCGCGCGGTGCCGATTCTCACCCTGCAATGAGAACCCCTGGGGCCATCGAACTCGCAAGCCGAACAGAGGAACCCTCGTCCTGCGCCACGGCGTCAGGGCTGCAGACCGTGCTGCTCGATATCGCCCGCCGCCGCGACCGGCTGGCGGACGAGATGCGCCTGGCTCAGCCGCGCTCGCCCGGCACGCTGGCGCAGATTCTCGAAACCATGCACATCGACCAGCCGCGGTTGCTGGCGCACGCACGCCGGGTGGCGGGGTCCTCGCTCGCCATCGCCCGCGCCTTGCCGCTGGCGGAGCTGGCCTGCCAGCACGTGCATCGCGCCGCGCTGGTGCACGACATCGGCAAGCTGGCGTTCCCGTCTTCGCTCATCGACAAGGACGGGCAGTTCACGTCGGAGGAGCTGGCGGTCATCCGCACCCACACGATTGCGGGCGCGGCGATCCTGATCAACGTTCCGTATCTCCAGGCGACTGCATCGGTGGTGGCCGCCACGCACGAGCGCTGGGCCGGCGGCGGCTTCCCGCGCGGCCTGTTCAACGACGCCATCCCGATGCCGTCGCGCATCATCGCCGTCGCCGACGCGTTCGACGCGCTGACCGGCCACGTCGGCGACTCGGATCCCGACGTCCGCGACGCGGCCAACGCCGAACTGGTGCGCTACGCCGGGTCGCACTTCGATCCGGCGGTCGTCCGCGCCTGGCTGCGCGCGCCCGAGGCCGAGCCCGCCGGATGCTGATCATCGTCGGCTCGGCCGTCGTCCTCGCCGCCGTGATCGGCGGCTTCCTCATGGCCGGCGGCACGCTCTCCGTGCTGGTGCAGCCCTCCGAGTTCGTCGTCATCGGCGGCGCCGCGGCCGGCAGTCTTCTCATCAGCACGCCACCGAAGATCGTCAAGATGCTCGTGGGGCAGATCAGCGCCGCGTTCGGATCCGGTCCGACGCAGAAGGACTACGTCGATCTGCTGGCGATGCAGTACCAGATTTTCAAGCTGATTCAGCAGTCGGGCGTGATGGCGCTGGAGGCGCACTTCGAGGATCCGGCCAAGAGCCCGCTTCTCAGCCGCTACCCGAAGTTCCTCGTCCGCCATGAGGCCGTGGACTTCCTGGCCGACTCGGCCAAGGTGATCATCGTCGGCGGCATCGCGGCCCACGACCTCGAGGCGCTGATGGACGAAGACCTCCGCGTGCACCATGAGGACGCGCTCAAGCCGTCTTCCACGCTCGCCAAGATCGGCGACGCGCTGCCCGGCCTCGGCATCGTCGCGGCGGTGCTCGGCGTCGTCATCACGATGGGGCACATCGACGCTCCGCCAGCCGAAATCGGCCACCACGTCGGCGCGGCGCTGGTCGGCACGTTCCTCGGCATTTTGATGTCCTACGGCTTCGTGGCCCCACTCGCCGGCAACCTCGAGCAGCGAGTCAACGAAGAGCAGTACTACTGCCAGTGCATCAAGGCCGGCCTGCTCGCCGTCTACAAGGGCCACCCGCCGACGATCGCGATCGAGTTCGCGCGCCGCGCGCTCCCGCACGACGTGCGCCCGTCGTTCAACGAGACCGAGCGGTTCTGCCGCGCAGCGGCCAGTGGCAGGGCCGAGGAAGCGGCGGCGGCCTAGTTCCTTGTCCCTCCGCACCTTATGAAGGACCAGCCGGTCATCATCGTCAAGAGGAGCGGGCACGGCAAGCACGGCCATCACGGTGGCGCGTGGAAGGTGGCGTACGCCGACTTCGTGACCGCGATGATGGCCTTCTTCCTCGTCATGTGGATCGTCGGCCAGAGCAACCCGATGAAGGCCGGTGTCGCCGGCTACTTCCGCGACCCGGGTGTGTTCGAGCGCGGCACCGGCGGTGCCGCCGGCGTCATGCCCGGCTCGCCGAAGGGGATCACCGCACCAGGGCCCACGCCCAACGACAACGACCTCGCCGTGGCCAAAGAGGTGCTCGAGCAGGCGGCGCAGCGGCTGCGCGAGGCTATCGAGCAGCTACCCGATTTCTCGAAGATCAAGGACCGCGTGGACATCGAGGTGACCAGCGAGGGGCTGCGCATCGAGCTCATCGACACCGCCAACGAGAGCTTTTTCGAGGTCGGCCGCGCCGAGCTGCACGCCGATTCGAAGCAACTGCTCGCGGTGATCGCCTCCGAGCTCGGCAAGATTCCCAACAAGCTGGCGCTCGAAGGGCACACCGACGGCCGCGCGTTCGCCGGGCGCGCCGGCTACAGCAACTGGGAGCTCTCGGCCGACCGGGCCAACGCCGCGCGCCGCGCGATGCAGGAGAGCGGCCTGACGCCCGACCAGGTGGACACCGTGCGCGGATACGCCGACCGCCGGCCACGCATCGCCGACGACCCGCTCGATGCGCGCAACCGCCGCATCTCCATCATCGTCCACAATTCGTAGAGAGGCTACGCCACTTGATCCTCGCGGCTCCGCCTCCCTACGGCCAGTATCTTCTGGCCGCGCTTCGCGCGGCGGGCCGTCTTGACCGGACGGGCCTGACGCACCTGCGCGGCAAGACGGCATGAGTGTGTTTCTGGCGCCGATCGTGGTCGCCGACGACGACGCCGTGGGGCGCGAACTGGTGTCGCGCGTCCTGGAAAGGGCGGGCCACACCACCGTCACGGCGCCCGACGGCGAGAAGGCGTGGGAGCTGATCCAGTCGGTGAAGCCGCCGCTGGCGGTGCTCGACTGGGACATGCCGCACCTGACCGGCCTCGACGTGCTCCGCCGCGTGAAGCTGACGGTGGATCGCACGCCGCCGTACGTGCTGCTGCTGACCTCGCGCACAGAAGTGCGCGACCGCGTGCGCGGTCTCACGGTCGGGGCCGACGATTACCTCACCAAACCGTTCGAACCCGCCGAGCTCGTCGCGCGCGTCGAGGTCGGCCTGCGGGTCGTGCAGCTGCAGCGGTCGCTCTCGACCCGCGTCACCGAGCTGGAAGAGGCGCTGGCGCACGTCAATCGCCTGGAGCGGCTGCTGCCGATCTGCGCGCAGTGCAAGCGGATCCAGTCGGATGACGACTGGCACGACCTCGAGGGGTTCCTGGCCTCCAACGCGGGCGTGCGCTTCAGCCACGGGGCCTGCCCCGTGTGTGCGGAGCGGTGGCTGCAAGCCGAGGGTCTCAAGGCTCCGGGCGCCTAGCCGATGTCTCTAGCGAGACCCGTCTGAAGCTGTTTCCAGGCCGATGGACCGGGCTCGCTAAAGACCCCCGTCTCATTGCCCCGCTCCGCGGGGCGGCCGTCTCGACGGTCGAGCAGCGGGGACAACCGCGACAACCGCCGCCGTCAAGACGGCTGGACCGAGGACCACGTGGACCCACAGGAGCGGGCCAGGAGTATCAAGAACCTGGTACACGAGCTGAACAACCAGCTGTTCGTGATCGGGGGGCATTGCGAGCTGCTCGCGCTGCAGCTCGAGCCGGGCAGCCGTGCCCACGCCGATCTCGCCGCCATTCTCGCCGCCACCGATCGCGCCGGCGAGCTCGCCTCACAGATGCGCGCGCTGATCACGGCCCACTCTGCGGTGCCTCCCGCAGCCGGCGCCCCCGATGTCGACGCCCACTAGACCGGTCCCGGGAAGCGCCCGGGAGCTGGCCGGCTTCACCCAGGCCATCCTCGACACGGCCGGCGAAGCGATCGTCAGCCTCGACCGCCACGGCATCGTGTGCACGTTCAACCGCGCCGCCGAACGGATGTTCGGCTGGCCGGCGGCCGAGGTCGTCGGCGCACACGTCGATCGGCTGATGCCCCGGCCCGAAGACACGCGCCGCGCCGATTACCTGTCGTTGGCGATGGCCGGTAATCCGTTGCCGCGCCGGCCGCGCAGAGTCGTCGGCCTCCGCCGCGACGGCAGCCGCTTTCCAATGGACCTCACGGCCTCGCAATTCGACGGCGACGACGGGCCCCAGATCACCTGGATCCTGCGCGACGTCACCGAGCAGGCACAGCTGCAGGAGCAGCTGCGGCAGGCGCAGAAGATGGACGCCATGGGGCGGCTCGCCGGCGGCGTCGCCCACGATTTCAACAACCTGCTGACCGTGATCAACGGATGGTGCGAGGCGTTGTCGTCGCCGTCGCCCGACGACCGCAAGGCCGCCGTCGATCAGATCGCGAGCGCGGCGGCCAAGGCCGCCAACCTCACCGCGCAGCTGCTGTCGTTCAGCCGCAAGAGCGAGGCCGAACCGTGCGTCGTCGATCTCAACCCGGTCATCGAGGACGTCGGCCGCATGCTGCGCCGGGTGATCGGCGACGACGTGCGCCTCGAGACCGTGCTGGTGGACACGCCGGCGCTCGTCACCATCGATCGTGGACAGCTCGGCCAGGTACTCGTGAACCTCGCGCTCAACGCCCGCGACGCGATGCCGCAGGGCGGCTCGCTGCGCGTGGAGACCGCACGGCTCGAGCTCGACGCGCGTGAAGCAGCCGCGGCCGCGGTGCCTCCCGGCGCCTACGTCGCGCTCACCGTCAGCGACACCGGCACCGGCATACCGGCCGACGCCCTGCCGCGCCTCTTCGAACCGTTCTTCACGACCAAGGCCGATCGTGGCACCGGGCTCGGGCTGGCCACCGTACATGCGATCGTCCAGCAGGCGGGCGGCGTGATTTCGGCCGCGAACCTTCCCGGGGGCGGCGCCCGGTTCTCGGTTCTGCTGCCAGAGGCGTCGAGAGCCTGTCCGGTGAACGGCGCCGCGGCGGCCGCCAGGTGCGACGGCCGCGGCAGCGAGATCGTCCTGGTCGTCGAAGATGACGCCCAGGTGCGGCTCATCACCGTCAGCATGCTGAAGTCACGCGACTACCAGGTGCTCGAGGCGGCCACGTGCCAGGAGGCCCTGTCGCTGTCCACCACCTACGATGAGATCGACGTGCTGGTGACCGACGTGGTGATGCCCGAGCTCAACGGCTGGCAGGCGTATCAACTGATCGTGACCATGAAGCCGGAGGTTCGCGTGCTGTTCACGA